>JABDGW010000033.1 GCA_013285855.1 Bacteroidota bacterium | reverse complement strand
TTTTATTATGAACATTTATTCAGCTTTTAAATACTTCGCCTGCATTAA
This sequence comes from Bacteroidota bacterium, assembly GCA_013285855.1. Taxonomy (GTDB): domain Bacteria; phylum Bacteroidota; class Bacteroidia; order Chitinophagales; family Chitinophagaceae; genus Parafilimonas. Next base: position 33,773 of record JABDGW010000033.1, on the reverse strand, counting down.
AAATTTTAGATCAGTATAATTATTAAGAACAATCAATTTGACGCTTTGCTATAATCAAATTTTAAAATTAAACCAGATTGTTTTGCTTAACGTGTAAACTTTACACATATTTGCTTAACAAATTTCAGCTTGCAATATGAAAAAAATTTTACTTCCCTTCTTGCTGCTTTTTATTGTAAAAGCCAACGCACAATTGTTGTCGTGGACGCCTGACTTTATACAGGAAAGTTCAACACCTGTTACAATTACCATGAATGCAAATTATGGTAACAAAGGCTTATTGAATTATACGCCAACAACTGATGTGTATGTCCATATTGGTGTAATTACAAACTTAAGTACATCATCGAGCGATTGGAAATACGTGAAGTTTACATGGGGAACAACTGATGCCAATGCTCAATGCACTTATCTTAACAATAACCAATGGAAGTATACAATCACTGGTGGTTTACGCACTTTTTTTGGCATTACTAATTCAGGAGAAACAATAAAAAAAATAGCCATTTTATTTCGCAATGGTTCAGGCTCAAGTGTTGAGCGCAATGCACATGACAGTGATATGTATGTGCCTGTTTATGACAACGGCTTATATGCAAGAATTGATGTGCCTTATCAACAACCTTTATATAAACCAATACCGGAACCACTAACAAAGAATGTTGGTGATCCACTTAGCATTACCATGAAAGCAAGTAAGAGCAGCACGTTAAGTATTTTATTTAATGGAACACAAATAGCAACAGGAAGCGGCACAAGTCTTAATGGTAACACAACTATAACTGCAACAGGCAATCAAACCATTGTTGCTAAAGCAGTAAACGGAACAACTGCAACAGACACAATGAAGTTTATCGTTAATCAATCAGTAACAGTTGCACCAATACCTGCAGGTGATACCGATGGTATTAATTATGAAAAAGGTGACACTTCCGTTGTGCTGGTTTTATATGCGCCGCTAAAACAAAATATTTATGTGGAAGGAGATTTTAATAACTGGCAGGTTTCACCAAATTATTTTATGAAGGTAACGCCGGATAAACAACGTTTCTGGATCCGCATTCATGGCTTAACGCCGGGCACTGAATATGCTTATCAGTATTTAATTGATGGCACATTAAAAGTTGCAGATTATAACTGTGAGAAAATATTAGATCCAAACAATGATCAATTCATTTCATCAACAACTTATCCAAATCTCAAACCTTATCCAACAGGTAAAACTACCGGCATTGTAAGTGTATTGCAAACAAAAAAACCTGCATACACATGGCAGGTAAATAATTTTTCAAGACCAAATAAGCAAAACCTTGTGGTGTATGAATTACTGGTAAGAGATTTTACTGCTGCCGGCAATTTTCAAACTTTGATTGATACATTAAGCTATTTGCAAAGGCTTGGTGTAAATGCTATTGAAGTTATGCCGTTCAGCAATTTTGAAAATCGTAATAGCTGGGGTTATGATCCTAATTTTTATTTCGCGCCGGATAAATTTTACGGACCTGAAAATATTGTAAAGAAATTTATAGATGAATGTCACAAACGCGGCATGGCTGTAATTATGGATATGGTAATGAATCATTCTTTCGGTTCATCGCCAATGGTGCAAATGTATTGGGATGCGTCAAAAAATGTTCCTTCAACAGAAAATCCATGGTTCAATCAATACCCAACACATCCGTTCAATGTAGGTTATGATTTTAACCATGAAAGCACAGCCACACAAGACTTCACACACCGCGTAATTGATTTTTGGTTGAAAAATTATAAGATAGATGGTTTCCGTTGGGATCTTGCCGGTGGTTTTACACAAAAACAAAGCTGCGACGCAACCGGTAATAATTGTAATGAAAGTAATTGGGAAGCTTATGATGCAAGCCGCATCAACATCTGGGAAAGATATTATAATGATATGCAAACTGCATCAACAAATAGCTATTGTATTTTGGAAATTTTTGTTGATCATGGCGAAGAAACAGTAGAAACAAATTACGGAATGATGGTTTGGGGAAATGAAAATTATAATTATAACCAGGCAACAATGGGTTATAAAGATGGTTGGGATTTCAGCGGTGGTATCTATAAAAATTACGGATTTACGCAACCCAATTTAGTTACATACATGGAAAGCCATGATGAAGAAAGACTGCAATGGAAAAATGAACAATATGGAGCCGGCAGCGGAAGTTATAATGTAAAAAATATTCCTACAGGTTTAACAAGAGATGGAATGGCTGCAGCATTTTGGGCGATGCAACCGGGACCAAAAATGTTGTGGGAATTTGGTGAATTGGGTTATGATCTTTCTATTAATCGTTGTGGTGATGGCAGCATAAATAACAACTGCCGTTTAGATCCAAAGCCACCGCATTGGGAATATTATAACGATGCAAACAGAAAGGCTTTGTATGATGTTTATACAAACCTTATTCACTTAAAATTATATCCCGATTATTCATCCACATTTATTAACGGAAACATCAATTATAATCTTTCTGACTCTGTAAAATGGGAAAACATTACTGGTACAAATTTACAGGTAATGGTGTTTGGCAATTTTGGTGTGAACGCAAAAACAGCAACTGTAACATTTCCATCAACAGGTAAATGGTATAGTTATTTAGGCACAGGAACAATTAATATCACTTCAACATCTTATTCAGTTACATTACAACCTGGCGAGTATTATGTGTACACAAACAAAGATGTAAAAGCGCAGGTTTTAGCTGTAAACTGGTTAAGCTTTACTGCACAAAAAACAGGCGCGCATACTGTGCTGTTAAACTGGTCAGCGCAAAGTGAATCAATTAACGATCACTTTGAGATTGAACGCAGTAATAATGGCGTTTCATTTATAAAAATTGCAAGTATGAATGCTTTGCAATCAAATACAGCGCAGCCTTATTCTTATCCTGATAATGCGCCTTTAAATGGTATAAGTTATTACCGCATTAAGCAGGTTGATAAAGATGGTAGCTACCAATATTCATCCATACAAAAAATAAATCTGGCAGATATTGTTAAGCTTTGGAATATTTATCCGAATCCCGCAAAGAACAATGCAACTGTTTATGCATTGAGTAATTATGCCAGGGCAGATATTTCTGTAAGTGATATGAACGGAAAGATAGTATATCACTATACAACAAATAATATTATTGCCAATCAGTCAATAACAATTCCTGTTACGCAATTGGGCAAAGGCGTGTATGTAATTAAAATTGCAACTGAGCAAAATACATATACACAAAAATTAATTGTTGAATAAGATAAAGATTTTTTAAATCTTACGTATATATTTATACCTTAAACAGCAGAGGGTGCCTCTGCTGTTTAATTTTTATAATTACTTTACAAATTTATCTTGGTACTCACCAACAATTTTTATTTACCCAATAAACTACCATGAAAAAAAACTTATTTGTGATTATTGCGCTGTTTTATGCGCTTTCAGCAGTTGCCCAAAACAATTACTGGAAGCCGGTTATTTCAAATGATGTAACGTCTTTTACAAAAGGAAGAGAGTTGTTTCCTGGTTCTTTCAAACCAGCTAATTATAAACTGTTCACTTTAAATGAAAATATTTTTGCGGCTTTATTAAAACAATCGCCATATGAAAGCATTACGCCTGCTGAACGATCAAATTTTATTGTTACAATTCCTGTTGCTGATGGAAGCACCGAGCAATTTCGCATTACAGAATCTCCTGTAATGCAGCCTAAGTTGCAGGCAAAGCATCCTGACATTAGAACTTATTTAGGACAAGGTGTTAACGATCATTCTTCTGTTATCAGGTTCGATTTTTCCCCCTATGGTTTTCATGCCATTATTATTTCGCCAAAAAGAAGCACGATTTATATAAACCCGATAACAAATGCAAAAGGTTTATATACTGTTTTTGACAGAAGTAATATTGCCCAGGAGCAGCAGGTATTTGATTGCAACGTTGATAAAGTTTTAGGAAGTCAAATACAAGGAACTGAAAAAACAGCAATAGCATCTGACGGCAGATTAAGAACATATCGTTTTGCAGTGGCATCAGGCGGAGAATTTTCTCAGAAATTTTTAAATGGCACAGAATCTTCTGATGCACAAAGAAAAGCAAAAGTACTGGCAGCCTTAGTTACAGACCTTATTCGTACAGATGTAATTTTTGAAGCTGATTTTGGCGTACACTTGAACTATGTAGATAATGAAGACACCATTATCTTTTTAAACGGCACTACTGATCCATTTTTAAGTAGTCCTTCGGGGTACAGCAGCGGTAAATGGAATATGCAATCCCAACAAGCGCTTGATGCATACATTGGCACTGCAAATTATGATGTAGGCCATTTATTAATGGGCTATGCAACAGGTGGTAATGCTGGCTGCATTGGCTGTGTGTGCAGCGCCCCGGAAAAAGGTTCAGGGGTTACAGGTTTTACTACTAATTTAACCAACGACCCTTTTATAGTTGATTTCTGGGATCATGAAATTGGCCACCAGTTTGGCGCTAACCATACATTTGATTTTAACTATGAAGGCAGCGGTGCACAAATGGAACCCGGCAGCGGCTCAACAATTATGGGCTATGCCGGAACTACAGGCACATACGACATTCAACCACACAGCGATCCTTATTTTCATGCAATAAGCATTCTGCAGATTGATAATTATATAACCAGGGGAGCCGGCAGTGCTTGTGCTATTTTATCACCTAATCATGATGCTGCACCTACCGCAAAAGCAGGTGCGGATTATACAATTCCCAAATCAACACCGTTTGTACTAACAGCAACAAGCACAGATGCTGACCAAGATAGTTTAACATACTGCTGGGAACAGACCAACAGCTTTGTAAACGGAACATCCAGTAAATTTCCAAGTGCAACCGCAACCACAGGCCCAGCCTTTCGTTCATTCACCCCCGTCATTTCTAATCAACGTACATTCCCCGCATTAAACAGCATTTTAAATGGGACCAACGGAAATAAATGGGAAGTTTTACCTGGTGTAAGCAGAACGCTTAATTTCAGGATAACGGTACGTGACAATCATCCGGGCGGCGGCCGAACCAAAAGCGATGATATGATTGTGCATGTTGATTCCGGTTCCGGGCCTTTTACAGTTACATTGCCAAACACTACTATAACCTGGCATGCAGGAGATACAAAAAAGGTATTATGGGATGTAGCCAATACGAATGCAGCTCCGGTAAGTTGTGCTAAAGTAAGAATATTGCTTTCAACAGATGGCGGCCAAACATTCAACATTACATTGGTAAATTCAACGCCTAACGATGGGCTGGCACACGTTACTGTACCAGATGGTGTTAACACAAAAACTGCAAGAGTAAAAATAGAAGCTATTGGCAATATTTTCTTTGATATTTCTGATGCAGATTTCACGATAAAACCATCTGCTGGTTTTGCAAGTGTTGATGCAAATGCTGCCGCAACTTCAATTGATAGCAAAGCAAAGGTGCAGCCTAACCCTGCAAAGGATTTTACAACGGTTATGTTTAACGCATCTTCAAATACCTGTAATCTTACTTTAAGTAATGCAAACGGTAAAATAGTTTACAGCAGAACGGTAAACACTATTTATAAGGGAATAACTGAAAAAATTTCTCTTGCTGGTTTAAGCAAGGGGATTTATTTCCTTAACATCACAACAGATAAAGGAGCACAAACTGAAAAAATTATTGTTCAATAATTTTCATTTGAATAATCACAAAAATGCCTCGTTTAAAGCGAGGCATTTTTGTGATAAGGGTTATAATAAATTATTTTTCGAAGACCAATGCTTCTGCATTTGCACCAAGATCTTTTAAAGTATCTAAAATGGCTTTGGTAAAGTCATCCGGGCCGCATACATAAAAATTCTGATGGAAATCTTTAATCTCTCTTTGCAAAAAAATTTTATCAATGTGTCCATTGTAATAATCAGTATCTGGCTGCCGCGTAATGATGTTAATAAAATTTTTGCCTAACATATTTTCAAACTCCTCTTTTAAAATAATATCTGCTTCGGTTTTGTTGGAAAATAGCAGCACATTATTTCCAATCTTATTTTGTTTATAAAGATGGCGAAATATAGAAATGAACGGAGTAATGCCAGCACCACCGGCAATAAACACGCCTTCTCCTTTATATTCTATTGCCCCCCACGCATCAGAGATTTCAAACTGCTCTCCTGTTCCTATTGTGTTAAGTTGATATGTAAGCCCCTTGGGATTACTATATAATTTTATGGTAAATTCAAGATAGCTATCATCAGGTAAACAGGTAAAAGTAAAAGGGTGCTTATTGTTTTTCCAGCCATCTTTGTTTAAAGAAAGATCAGTTGCCTGCCCGGGCATAAAAGAAAAAGTTTCCGGTTTGGTAACGCGAAAAGTTTTTACATTATGCGTTCTCGGAATTATTTCTTTTACTGTTACTATATAATTACTCATAATTACTATTTAGAATGAATCTAATTTTTTCAACCATTAAATTCCAATCTTTTCATTCACAATCTTCAAAATTTCTGCTTCAGTCAAAATTGTTTTGTCTTCTATTTCTTTTCCTTTTGCAACAATATCATCAACAAAATTTTTATCATCATAATCAGCGGCATTAATACGCACATTCATAAATGCGCCCATCACAGCACTGCGTGCACACAATGCGCCAACACCTGCATCAGAAACAGAATTCGGGTTGCCGGTTTCAGCCATTGCTTTAATTACTTCCATACTTTTATAAGCCAACTGCATCACTTTAAATGGAACTTCAATCGCAAATTTTGTTGCTTCCTGTATTGCTTGTTTGCGCACCTGCTTTTCTTCATCCGTTGATTTAGATAAACTCATTGCTCTCATTATTTGATTGAATGCCCTTGTATCTGCATCAACCAATTTCAATAATTCATTTTTATACTCCTGACCTTTATCTGCCCAATCACTGAACGCTGACCAACGCTCATCCCAGCCAGGTTTATGTGATGAAAGATTTGCTACCATTGTTGCTAATGAAACTCCTAAAGCGCCAACATACGCAGCAATAGAACCTCCGCCGGGTGCCGCGCTTTCGCTGGCTGTTTCATCAGCAAAATCAGAAAGTGTTGAATTGATAAGTTTACTATCCATTTTATCCTTTAATAAATATTCAATTATTCTGTCTTCCGGTTTAAAAGGTGCAAGCTCATCCAATCCCATTGATTTAATTGCGATTCTTATTAATTCTTTTTCGGAAACACCTGTTGAACGTTGCTGCTTTTCTAAAAAATATTTTCCTGCACTAATCATTGATTGCAAAGGCACTAAACCAACCAATTCACTTCCAGTTACGCGAATACCACGTGCATCTGCTTTTTTACACACTTCATCAAATGCTATATGCAAAGGCGTTACACCAATGTTTGTTAAGTTCATTGAAATTTGTGCAATGCCATATTCTTCAATAAACCAACCGATGGCTTTTACACTTTTTAAACTGCCGGGAATTGTCACTGGCTTTCCGTTTTCATCTAAAACATTTTTACCATTTTCTTTTTTTGTACGGCCCGCTTCCCGTACATCGAACGCAATTGCATTTGCACGGCGAATAGACGTTGTATTAAGATTTACATTATAAGCAATTAAAAAATCTCTTGCACCAATTACGGTTGCTCCGCGTTTTGCATCAAATTCCTGCGGACCAAAATCAGGTTTCCATTCCGCTAATTTTATCTTCTTAAAAAAGCCTTCATATTCACCTGCGCGAATAATGGATAAATTATTTCTGAGTTTATCTTTCTGCGCATGCTCGTATAAATAAACAGGAATCAGTAAATCTTCACCAATCATTTTTGCAAGCTCATGTGCATACGCAACTGTTTCTTCCATAGTAATATTTGCAACAGGAATTAAAGGACAAACATCGGTTGCACCCATACGCGGATGTTCTCCTTTATGTTTGCTCATATCAATCAATTCGCCTGCTTTTTTTATGGCTTTAAACGCAGCTTGTACAACAGCTTTTGGTTCGCCTACAAAAGTTACAACCGTTCTGTTTGTTGCTTTTCCTGCATCAACATTTAATAACCGAACACCATCAACAGTTTCAATTTCATCTGTAATTTGTTTGATGATGTTGAGATCATTTCCTTCGCTAAAGTTGGGAACGCATTCTATTAATTGTTGCATGCAATTGTTTTAAAAAGCTAAGATATTCTTTGTGCAAATAATGAATGAAGAAGAATTTTATATACAAACTGTAGGAATTCTATTAAGCTCCGTTGTGTCACTCCTTTGTACTGCATGAATACTATTCATCAGGCTTCTTCAAAAATCCCATCACCACCACAGCAAACTCAGGCGTTGCCGCAGCATGGTTATGATCGCCGGGAGTTACAGCTATCTCCCCATTGGGAAAGATAGACGCAAGTTCCTGTGCATTGCCGTTATCAATATCACTATCGCCATGAATAACCAGCACACGATTTTTAATTCTTGCTAAAGCTTCTTTTGATGTGGATGGCTGGTATTTTTGCAACAAGGCAAGTGCTTTCTGATCTAAACCTGATTGCTGCACATTCTGCACCATACTGTGTAAAGCCGCAACCGTATCATAGGTTAATGCTTGATAAAACATAATGCGGCGCGGCCAATTTGGGTTCGTAAAATCTGTGCCCATTCCACCTAACACTGCTCTGCGTATTCTTTTATCCCAAACCAATAATCTTGCTGTTATAATAGAACCCCGTGAGTAACCAATTACATCATATTTATTTATCCCCAGGTACTTCATAAGCAGCATTATATCTTTTGTTTCAGCATCGTATTGATAAGCTTCATCATAATGCGGCTTTCCTGATTTTCCGTTGCCGCGCAGATCAATCAGTATTACTTTATTGCCTGCTGCAAGTAAGCTGTCATATAAAGCGGTATGCTTCCATGATGTGCTGTTCACAATAAATCCATGCACCAGCAAAACAGGAAACCCATTGCCATGTGTTTCATAATAAATTTTTGTACTGTCGAATGAAACTAAATAACCTGAATCAGCTACAATGCCATCCTGTGCGAATGAAAACGTATGAACTGCGGTGCATACAATCAATACCTGCAATAAATATTTAAAATTGTTTTTCATTTATCCAAAATTATATCAGGCCAAAGATTTTATTAATTATTCGTCAGAAAAACAAGCATTAACATTTTCATTTACATAATACTTTCCTAAATTGCTCGTCTTTAAATAAACACGGTTTGCTTATTTCAGATATTTGCCGTCCTAAAATTTAAATAGAATTATGCGTTCATTAAAAATTATTGCTTTTGCCATTTTTGTTTTTTCCGGGTTTTCACTTAAAGCTCAATCAAGTATAACAAGCACTAAAACTGTTGATACAAAAATATGGTACCAGCAGGATTCAACTGCTGATTTTGTTGATGGCATCAGCCTTACTAAAGCTTACGAATTTTTGAAAGGGAAAAAATCAACGCCAATTATTGTAGCCGTAATTGATTCAGGTGTTGATACAACACATGAAGACCTGAAAAAAATTCTCTGGACAAACAAAAAAGAAATTCCGGGTAATGGTATTGATGATGATCACAACGGTTATGTAGATGATGTGCATGGCTGGAATTTTCTGGGCAATAAAAACGGAGATGATTTAGAGAAAGCATCAGACGAAAGGTCAAGAGTTTATTATAAGTTTAAAGATAAATATGAAGGTAAAACCATTGATACTTCAACTTTAACCACAGATGAAAAATGGGCATATCGTGAATGGCAAAAATCAGCCGCTGATATGACCATTTCCAGCGATGAGCAAATGGAAGTGATGATGCTTGATGCACTTGATAAAACTTTGCGCAAACAGGATGCAGTATTGCAACAGGAACTTGGCAAAAAAGAATATACCATAAACGACCTTGAGCAAACAGAAAATTTATCATCCCGCGGAAGCCAGGCTAAAACAAGTTTTTTAAATATTTTAAGAATGGAACAGGTTGATACTTCAACCACCAACACAGCATTACTTTCTGACCTGGAAGAATATCTGGACGGCAAGAAAAGTGCACTGGATAACAAAACAACAGCACCACCTGATTATCGTGCACAAATAATTAAGGACAATTATTATGACATCAACGATAAATATTATGGCAACAATGATATCATGGGCCCTGATGCTGATCATGGAACGCATGTAACCGGAATAATTGCGGCAGAGCGTAATAATAATATTGGAATAAATGGTATTGATGATAATGTGCAGGTAATGATGATACGTGCTGTGCCTGACGGTGATGAATATGATAAAGACATTGCACTCTCTATTAAGTATGCTGTTGATAACGGCGCCAAAGTGATAAATATGAGTTTTGGTAAAGGATTTTCGCCTGAAAAAAAATGGGTAGATGAAGCAGTAAAGTATGCCGAAGATCATGATGTATTGTTAGTACACGCGGCAGGCAATGAATCCAATAATATTGATTCTGTTGATAATTTTCCTAACCCGAATTTTTTATACATAAAAGATGAACCAAAAAACTTTGTAACTGTTGGCGCTTATGGCGATCCAAAAGTGAATGATGGAAAATTCATTGCTTATTTTAGTAATTATGGAAAAAATTCTGTTGATGTTTTTGCACCAGGTGTAAAAATTTATTCAACAGTTCCGCACAGTTATGGTTATCATGATGGAACAAGCATGGCTTCTCCTGTAGTTACAGGTATTGCTGCTTTGATACGTTCTTATTACCCGGAGCTTAGTGCTGAACAGATAAAATATGCAATCACAAAATCAGCCAAAGACTATAGCGATGAAGTGAACAAGCCCATGCATGACGATCCTTCAACTTATGTTCCTGTTAAGATGAGCGATTTAAGTGTAAGCGGGGGATTTGCAAATGCAGAAGCTGCCGTTGAACTGGCATCTACTTTAAAACCCGAAGCAAAAAAAGTTCAGGATAAGAACAATACAAAAACTTTGCAGAATAATCTTGAAAAGAATCAATAATGGCAAGACCGCAACCAAATGAATGCGCACCGTATTATCAAAAATACATTGCATTGGCGCAAGGCAATTCAATTAGCGAAATTGTAAACAACCATGCATTTGATTTGCAGGAATTTTACAACAGTTTACCTGATGATAAAGCAGATTTCGCTTATGCCGAAAATAAGTGGACAATAAAGCAAGTGCTGCAACATCTTACAGATGCAGAGCGTGTTTTCGCTTACCGTGCATTGCGAATAAGCCGCAATGATGAAACACCATTAGCTTCATTTGAAGAAAACGATTATGTGAAAAATGGTTTTGCAGAAACACGTGCATTGTCATCTTTGAAACAGGAATTTAATGCTGTCCGCGCTGCAACCGATATTTTTTTGCTTGCCTTAAATGATGAACAAACAAAACGTATGGGAACTGCTTCTAATAATCCTGTTTCTGTAAATGCGCTGGCGTTTATTATTTATGGCCACTTGTTGCATCATAAAAATATTTTGAAAGAGCGTTATGGCATTTAAGTGATTTTATTTTATGTAATCAGCTGCAGCATTTCAATTAAACACGGTTGTGTCACTCCCTTGTACTGATGTTTTTCATGGCGGCAGTTTTCATTCAATAAGTTTTTATGGCTGGCTATTCAGCAACACCACTTGCAAAAAAGTTAGGAATTAAGAACGGTTTCAAAATTCGTTTAATCAACGAACCTGATTATTATTTCAAATTATTTACCGATTTGCCAATCGATATAAAAATTCTAACCGACAAAAAATCAAAGAAGAATTTCATTCACTTGTTTGTAAAAACTTCAAATGATCTCGAAAAACATATTCACCACTTAAAAAATGAAATTGAACCCGACGGAATGATCTGGATATCATGGTATAAGAAATCGTCGAAAATTCCAACCGATGTTACCGAAGATAAAATTCGTAACACAGCATTATCAATCGGTTTAGTTGATATAAAAGTTTGCGCTATTGATGATGTTTGGTCTGGATTAAAATTGGTTATCCCGGTGAAAAACAGAATTAATCTAAATAATGATTTAACGCATTGAAACTCCTCACCAACCCTACGTATGCTATGCGAAATCTCAGGGCTCATCCTAACTCAGGATACAACGGAAACTGTTGCATAAATTCGTTCACGTTCTTTTTTATGTTAGAAAGATAAGTTTCATCATCGGCATGCATTAAACAATCGTCAACGCTGTCAACAATAAATTGCATGTGTTCCTCTTTCATACCACGTGTGGTAACTGCAGGCACGCCAACACGAATGCCTGACGTAACAAAAGCACTTTTATCATCAAAAGGCACCATGTTTTTATTTACGGTTATATCAGCCTTGCCTAAAACCTGTTCTGCTTTTTTGCCTGAAATATTTTTATTGCGCAGGTCAATTAATAATAAATGATTGTCCGTTCCATCGCTGATACTGTTATAGTTTTTGTTGCGAAATGCTGTTGCCATTGCCTGTGCATTAGAAATGATCTGTTTTGCATAATCAGTAAATTCATCTGTAAGAATTTCACCAAATGCAATCGCCTTTGCAGCGATGATATGTTCAAGTGGTCCGCCTTGCGTTCCGGGAAACAAGGCCATATCAAGCACATTACTCATAAGACGCACATTACCTTTATTATCTTTTAAACCCAACGGGTTTTCAACATCTTTTCTCACCATTATTATTCCACCACGGGGACCGCGCAAAGTTTTGTGTGTTGTTGATGTTACAATATGGCAATGATCAAAAGGATCGTTCAATAATCTTTTTGCAATCAATCCTGCAGGATGCGCAATGTCAGCCATTATCAATGCACCAACTTCATCAGCCACTTTTCGTATGCGTGCATAATCCCAATCGCGGCTGTAAGCACTGGCGCCGCAAACAATTAATTTTGGTTTTACTTCTCTTGCTTTTGCTTCCAGCATTTCATAATCCACAGTGCCGGTTTCTTTTTTCACTCCATAAAAATGCGGCTTATATAATTTGCCGCTGAAGTTAACTGCTGAACCATGAGTAAGATGGCCGCCCATACTTAAATCCAAACCAAGTATAGCATCACCAGGTTGCAACACAGCCAACATTACTGCTGCATTTGCCTGTGCCCCGCTATGTGGTTGCACATTTGCATATTCAATATTAAAAATCTGTTTTAAACGATCAATAGCAAGCTGTTCGCTTTCATCTACTACTTCACAACCGCCATAATAGCGGCGTCCCGGATAACCTTCAGCATACTTATTCGTCATTACATTGCCCATTGCCTGTATGGTTTGCAGGCTTGCAAAATTTTCGCTGGCAATTAATTCAATTCCTCTTCTTTGACGTTCAAGTTCTTTTTGAATGAGCGAGAAAACAGCAGTATCCTTTTGCATTGAGATCAATTTTGCCGCAAAAGTAAGTATCTGATGTTGGATTCGGGTTGCAGAATACAGGTTTGTTATTCACCAGGTTCCAATTATAATATTTTGTACATTTTTCCCGGCAAACCAGCAATTACATTTTGCAATTCTAAATTTAAAATAGCAGCTGCAACAGAACTGCTGCTAAGATTGCTTCTAATGTTTATTTCATCAATATGTGTGGTGTTTTTTTCTTTAAGAATATGGATAATTATTTTTTCATCATCGCTTAATTCAATGAATAATTCTCTCTGTTGTTGTTTATTTATTTTTTTTGATTGCCAGCCCAAGCTCTCCATTAATTCTTTTGCATCTGTAAATAAAACTGCTTTATTATTTTGAATTAAATAATTACAGCCCGCACTTTTTGGATCTGTTATTTTCCCGGGCACAGCAAACACATCACGGTTGTAATTATTGGCAAGTTCTGCCGTTATCATGCTGCCGCCTTTAATGGCAGTTTCAATTACAACAGTTGCATCAGCCATGCCTGCAACTATGCGGTTGCGTTTTGGAAAATTATGTTTATCAGGTTTTTCGCCATTGCGAAATTCAGTAAGCAACCCACCTTGCTGTGTTATTTCTTTTGCCAGTGTTTTATGCTGCTGCGGATAAATTGTATGCAAGCCGTGTGCAAGCACAGCAACAGTTTCCAATTCATTTTGCAAAGCAGATTTATGTGCGATGGCATCAATGCCAAAAGCCAAACCGCTTACAATTAAAACATTCATATCTTTTAATTCATTCACTAATTTTTCTGTGGCATGCTTTCCATAATCTGTGTTATTTCTAGTGCCGATGATGCTGATAATTTTTGAAGCATTCAAATCTGCATTGCCTCGATAATATAAAAGCGCAGGCGGATCATAACAATTTAATAAACGTTGCGGGTAACTTTTATCAGTTATAAACAGCGGTTGTATTTTATATTTTTCGATAAACTTTATTTCATTCTCGGCTTCTGAAAAATCTTCAAATGCTTTTATGTTGGCTGCTCTTATTAAACCAATATTTTCTATTGAACTTAATTCTTTTTTCTTCGCTTTGAACACAGCTTCTGCATTGCCATAATGCTCTATTAATGTTTTAGCCTGAACACAGCCAATATTTGGTATAAGCGTTAGCGCAACCTGGTATAATAAATCGTTGATCATTCAATGTAACAGTTATAATAAAGTAAAATGAAAATAAGGATTATTGCTGAATAGAATTGTTGCAGTACAAGTGAGTGACACAACGAAGTTTAATAGAATTACAAAGCTTGTAACATAAAAAATCAGCAGGAAGTAATTTATAACCTGCTGATTAAATAAAATGTTTATAAATTATTTCAGTTCAAAAATCACATTTACATCATATTGAATTTTTATTTTTTTGAAATCAACATTCATGGGTGCGGATTCTGCGTCTTGATTCACCGCTTTCGTCATAACATTCGCATACATTGGCCGCGGATAATCGCCACTCTCATTAGGATCATTAATAGTAAGTGCCTGCCCAACACCTTCTCCTAAGGCGGCTGCCAGGTAAACTGCCTTATCTTTCGCTGCCTTTATAGCCTGTATCTTTAATTGCTTTTTTATTGAATCCATGTTGCTGTGCGAGGTGCGGCTGAGATAAAAATTTTGCGTGGCTTCATCATCTAATTTATCAACCAGTTTATCCATATCGTCAACAGTTTTAACTTTCACTTCATACGTTACACCTGCTTTCATATCAGGATTTTTCTTTTTATTTTTTTGGTACCACCAGTAGTTTCCATCCCATCCTGAATAACCCTGCACCACAACATCTGTATCAGCAATGTTCATACTTTTTACTGCGGTTAAAAACTGGTTACGGATAGTTTCAATATCAACTTTATCTCCATTTTTTTTATTGTATTCACGCAGTTCAATACCAACATAAATCTGATCAGGAGTAATTTCTAACTCGGATGAGCCGTTTACATTAATTGTGCGCTGTTTAATTGTATTATCAATAGTTTGGGCGTTTGCAATAATCAAACATAAACTTGCAGAGAGCGCTAAAATTATTTTCTTCATAATATAAATTTGTTTTGAAAAAGATGTTGGAACTTTTATTATTACACAAGCCGGGAATGCTATTAACAATCGTTTATGAAAGTTTCCATGTTACAGTGTTTCAAACCTTAACTGAATTGAAACATTTAAACTTCTGAATTTGTAAACAACGCTTTTAATTCGCTTGCATCATCCGGTTTCATTTTACCGCCAAGAATAAGGCGCACCTGTCTTCTTCTTAAAGCGCCTTCAAACAATAAATTTTCTTCTTTTGTTTCAGGAATTAAAGCAGGCACTGGTCTTGGTTTATTGTTGGGGTCAAGCGCCACATAAGTAAAATAAGCTTCATTGCTTTCATAACTGTATTGATGTAAATTATCTTCTCCCCAAACCTTTAAATGTATTTCCATTGAGGTGTTAAAAGCTCTTGTAACCTTCGCTTCAATATGCACCACATTTCCCAGCTTAATGGGATTTTTGAAACTCAGGTTGTCAACACTCGCTGTCATGCATGGCGCATTGCAATGCTTAACCGCTGCAATACCGGCCGCAATATCCATCCAGTACATAAGCCTGCCGCCCATGAGATTACCAAAAACATTTGTATCGTTGGGCAATACAATTTCATTCATTACCGTAGAACTTTCACTTACTTTTTTGCCTTCCATCTATAAAATTTTGCGCAAAGATAACCTGTGTTGATGTATGACTTAGCTGCTGCAAACCGTTAAAACTCTATTACTGATATAAAAATATTATGTTGTAGAGATTCAACGTTAATGTTGTTACTTAACTAATAATTTATCAGCTTTTCAATGCTTTCTTCTAACCTTGCTTTTGCCAAAAAGTTTTTTTCTAATTCAATATTGAAAGGAACAGGTGTATCTAAAGATGCGCAACGCACAACAGGTGCATCCAGCATTTCAAAACAATGTTCACTTATCCATGCTGCAATTTCGCCGCCAATACCACCGGTTAAAGTGTCTTCATGCAAGATCAAAGCTTTTCCTGTGCGTTCAATGCTTGCTTTTATTGCTTCATAATCCAAAGGCAACAGTGTTCTTAAATCTACAATATCAATCGAAATATCTTGATGTGCATTTGTATATTCAAGCACCCAATGTACGCCGCTTCCATAAGTTATTATGCTGATGTCATCACCATACTGAACTACTCGTGCTTTCCCAATTTCTATTTCGTAATATTCATCAGGTACATTGCCGCTGATGCTTCTGTATAAAGCTTTATGTTCAAAATACAGAACAGGATTCGGATCATTCAAAGCAGCAATCAATAAGCCTTTTGCATCAACCGGTGTTGATGGATAAACAATTTTTAATCCCGGTGTGTGCACAAACCAGGCTTCATTGCTTTGCGAGTGAAATGGCCCTGCGCCAACGCCTGCGCCTGTTGGCATTCTTATCACCACATCTGCATGCTGATTCCAACGATAGTGAATCTTTGCAAGATTATTTACAATCTGATTAAATCCTACACTTGCAAAATCTGCAAACTGCATTTCCATCATTACTTTAAAACCTTCGAGGCTTAAGCCTAAAGCGGCGCCAACAATTGCGCTTTCGCAAATAGGTGTATTACGCACACGTTCTTTACCAAACATCTCAACAAAGCCTTCTGTAATTTTAAATGCACCGCCATATTCTGCAATATCCTGCCCCATTAAAATTAAGTTTGGATGTTGCTCCATGCTTTGCTTTAATCCATCGCTGATTGCATTGATGAAACGCTTATCAGTTGACTGTTGATAGCTGACAGTTGACAGGTCTGCATTATCAATCACTTTTACTGTTGAGCGTTGACCATTAACCGCTGACTTATCAGCGTATACATCTTTTAACTCATTTTCAGTATTTATTATAATTGACGATGCATTAACCTCAACAAGTTCTTCGTCAATATAACTTTTTGTTTCCTGTTTAATTGATTCAATAGCTTCCTGCGCTAATACTTCTTCATGCAATAAATATTTTTCAAAATTTATTACAGGATCTTTTTCTTTCCATTCTTCAAACAAATGAGCCGGAATGTACTTAGTACCGCTGGCTTCTTCGTGGCCACGCATTCTGAATGTCGTGCATTCTACCAAATATGGTTTTTGATTGGCGATACAATAATCCCTTATTCCTTTGATAGTATCATAAACCGTTAAAATATTATTGCCATCAATCTGCACGCCTTCTATTCCATAACCTTTTGCACGGTCAACTAAATTTTCACAGCGATATTGCTCATGTGTTGGCGTACTTAAACCATAGCCATTATTTTCAATTAAAAATATTACAGGCAAATCCCATACAGCAGCCACATTTAATGCTTCATGAAAATCACCTTCACTTGTTCCTCCTTCACCTGTAAATGCTAATGAAACCTTATCTTCTCTTTTTAATTTATGAGCCAATGCAACACCGTCTGCAATTGCCAGTTGCGGGCCAAGGTGCGATATCATTCCGCAGATATGATGCGTCTTATTTCCAAAATGAAAACTGCGTTCCCGTCCTTTACTATAACCTTCTGCACTGCCCTGCCATTGCATAAATAATTTATGCAGCGGCATACTGCGTGTTGTAAACACACCAAGATTGCGATGCAGCGGCATGATCCATTCATCATGCTTTAAAGCAAGGGTTGCGCCAACTGAAATTGCTTCCTGCCCTATTCCGCTAAACCATTTTGAGATTTTTCCCTGCCGCAATAATACCAGCATTTTTTCTTCGATCATGCGCGGTATAAGCAAGGCTTTATAAAAATCTATAAGCTGTTCGTTTGATAAATCTTTGCGGTAAAACTCCATAATGCTACGAAGGTAAGCAGCAAAGTTTTTTTGTTCGCAGTTTATGAACTTCAGTTCCTAAATTCCAGGTATAATTGCTTTATTAAGGTTCAACCGCAATTATGTTGGGAGCAAATAATCACAAATTTTACACTTCTAATACTTAATAAGCAATTAAAAATACTTTTATTACGTATTTATTTAAAACAGCTTAATAACAATTATCGTTGTTTTAAATTTCAGTAATTTAAATTAAAATTGAAAGGGATGAAATCATTATCAGAAACATGGTTTGCAGATGGCTATATTGATTTTGAGTTGAAGAAATATACATTGCTCGCTTACCTGCAGGAAGTAAATAAATATTTTGATGAACATAAATTGTATCCGCAACTCGCAGATGTAATATTTCATTATAATAACCTGGTTGCGTTTCGGGAGAATAAAAAATTCTTGCAGGAACAATTTCCAAAAAAACTTACAGGAATCCAGATGCAGAAACTGCAGGTTTTATATGAACAAATGATGGATGATGAAGAGCTGATGCAACAACTGGAAGAGATAATTAATTATGCTGCGCTAAAAATGCGTTCAACAATTAATAACGGAACAGAGTTATATGAATTGATTGAAGACAAACTGAAGATTTCGCCGGTGGGCATTATTCCGCTTGAGCAAAATGAAGGTTATTTTTTTCTCAGCAGTGCTGTTTCATTAACGCGTATTTATCAGTATCGCTTAAGTATTTATGAAAAGCATGATGAGAAATTCCGCAGCATACGCACAGAGTTTATTGATACGTGGTACCGCAGCATAGCCAATACTTTTGAACATATAAAAACGGACTTGGTACGCAACCGTTCGCAGTTACCTAATCCTGCTGTGTATGCAATTGAAGCAAACATTAGCTTACCTGTTGAGGAGACATTATTACCAATTGCAAAAAGAAGTTTGGTGAGGTATATTTCGAAACCGCAATAGTTGCCCCAATCCTAAAGGGAGTTAAGCAGGTCGCTGATTTATTCTAAAATTTTATTGAAGCAAAACCTTTATAAATAGAAAAAGGTTCTCAAAATTTGAGAACCTTTTTGAATAACTCCCTTTAGGGCCGGGGTTTCGGCTTAATATCTGTACAACTCAGATTTGAAAGGACCATTCTGAGGAATATCCAAATATTCTGATTGTGCTGTTGTTAATTCTTCTAACTCAACACCTATCTTTTTCAAATGTAACCGTGCAACTTTTTCATCCAGATGTTTAGGAAGAACGTACACTTTATTTTCATACTTATCAGCGTTTAACCACAATTCAATTTGTGCTAACACCTGGTTTGTAAATGAATTACTCATTACAAATGAAGGATGACCTGTTGCACAACCTAAATTCACCAAACGACCTTCAGCTAAAAGAATTACATCTCTGTCTTCTATTGTATAAAGATCAACCTGTGGTTTAATTTCATTCTTTGTATTACCATAGTTATCGTTCAACCATGCAACATCAATTTCAATATCAAAGTGTCCGATATTACAAACGATCGCTTTGTCTTTCATCAAACGGAAATGTTCACCCGTAATTAAATCGCGGCAACCACTTGCTGTAACAATAATATCAGCTTCTTTAACTGCATCAATCATTTTCTTCACTTCATAACCGTCCATTGCAGCTTGCAAAGCACAAATAGGATCGATCTCTGTAACAATTACACGGCAACCAGCACCACGCAATGAAGCAGCAGAACCTTTACCTACATCACCATAACCGCCAACTACTGCAACTTTACCAGCCATCATTATATCAGTTGCCCGGCGTATAGCATCAACCAAACTTTCTTTACAACCATATTTGTTATCAAATTTTGATTTGGTAACACTATCATTAATATTAATGGCAGGCATTGGTAATGTACCTTTCGCCATTCTTTCATATAAACGATGCACACCTGTTGTCGTTTCTTCGCTTAAACCTTTTATATTTTGAATGAGTTCAGGATATTTATCAAACACAATGTTGGTTAAGTCACCACCATCATCCAAAATCATATTTAATGGACGATCATAACTGCCGAAAAATAGTGTTTGTTCAATACACCAGTCAGCTTCTTCAATCGTTTCACCTTTCCATGCATAAACACCAATGCCTTCAGCAGCAATTGCTGCAGCAGCATGATCCTGTGTTGAAAAAATATTACACGAACTCCATTTAACTTCAGCACCTAATTCAATTAATGTTTCAATTAATACTGCAGTTTGAATGGTCATGTGCAAACAACCTGCAATACGTGCGCCTTTCAAAGGTTTACTTGCGCCATATTCAGCACGAAGCGACATTAAGCCAGGCATTTCAGCTTCGGCCAATTTTATTTCTTTGCGTCCCCATTCGGCAAGTGAAATATCTTTCACTTTGTATGGAAGACTTAAATCAATGTTTTGTGTTACAGTTGACATATATTTTATTTAGAACAGCAAAAGTAATTAAGTAGAATAAAATAATATTTATTTCATTAATTTTGGAACAGACTTAACGTTTAATACTGTTTAGCAGAATAATTATCTAATTTTCTATGTCAAAAGTCGTTAAAAAAGAGGAATCCGCTATCACCGGTTTTAGTATTGATGAAAAAGATATGGCGATACTAAAACTGCTGCAGCATAATGCGCGCACAACTGTTAAAGAAATTTCCGATAAAATTCATTTAAGTACAACACCTGTGCATGAGCGCATCAAACGCATGGAAGAAGCTGGCGTAATAAAACAATATGCAACGCTGGTAGATCATTCAAAAGTGAAAAAAGGTTTGATGGTGATCTGTTATGTGTCGCTTAAACAACATAGCAAAAATGCCGGAACGAAATTTATAAAGATGATACAAAGCATGCCTGAAGTTGTTGAGTGTTATAACATCAGCGGCGAGTTTGATTTTATGCTGAAAGTAATGGCAGAGAATATGGACGCTTACTATGATTTTCATGTAAACAAATTAAGCCAGGAAGAAAACATTGGTCATGTGCAAAGTGTTTTTGTAATGGGAATCATTAAACAAACGCATGTTCTTGTACATTAAATTTTTTGGTAACAAGCTTTGGTATTTCATGGCATCAACTGTTGTGTCACTCCCTTGTACTTTTGGCCTTTCATGGCAGCGATGGATTGCGTTAGAAAAATGTCATTTCAACGTAAGGCAAAATCTAATAATTTTTATACTCGTTCATTTCAGAAGATGTCGAACAATCGTACAAGATCAGATTCCCACTTTCGTGGGAAGGACGGGCAAGAGTGTTAGAAATTTCTTGCATCAAAATATTTTTAGATCAAGACACAACCACTTACACGTCATGCCCGACTCCGATCGGGCATCTGATCCTAAAAATGGTTGCATGTTATTAAAATGCTTGGCCACATTTATAATTTTAGTTTTCATCAACACAAAAATTATAGCACAAGACACCCTCACCACTGATTATCTTCTCGATAAAATAGAAACGCAACAACTGAAGCGAAACAATTATTTTCTTGACGGCATCTTTCCATCTTACATTAACGCCAGTAGAAATTTCAAAACAAAAAAGAAAGACAATACTATTTTTTTCAATACACTTATTGTTTATGTTCTAAAAGCTAACTATGATAAGTTTTCGTCTGAACAAAAAGTTACATGCGATAGCATAATTGCACGAAGCACAAGAGCATCAAAATATTTTAAAAACAAAACCCGCAACACCTATAACTTCTGGAGAACAGATACAGCAACCAAATTTCATTACAGCTGGTGGTTACCCATTTTTAAAGGCAACAGCAGTTTACCTGATGATATGGATGATACGGTTTTAGGTTTATTAATGAACGATGAAAACAAAGATTCTGCAGAAGCATTGCACCAGTTGATGCAGGCATACATTAATTTAAAACCACCGCTGAAAACAACATATAAAGTTTATAAAAATGACAGTGCTTACTCAACCTGGTTTGGAAAAAAATTCCCAGTTGTGTTTGATGTAAGTGTTATGTGCAACGTACTAAGTTTTGTTCAGCAAACTAATTTGCAATGGACAAAAGCAGACAGCGCAAGCCTTACATATATAATAAAAACAATTCAGCGAAATGATATAGAAAACCATCCTGCATTTGTTTCACCTTATTATGGAAACACATCAATTATCTTATATCATCTTGCAAGATTGATGAGCATCAAACCGATTAACGCATTAGAAGCAATCAAACCTCAGCTCATTACAATTGCACAGCAGCGTTTGCAATCAACAGAAAATACATTTGAAAAAATGATTCTATCGTCTGCATTAATACAATGGAATCAGCAACCACAACAACTCAACATCAGCATAAATGATTTTAGAAACATTGAGCAGAATGATCTGCCCTTTTTCATTGGCAATATTCCATCTTATTTTAAACAACCATGGAAAGAAGATTTTATCAACCTGCGTTTATTAATGTACAATCATTATTGTCCCGCATGGAATGATTGTTTATTACTTGAATACTTGTTATTAAGCCGAAATTCAAAAGTAAAAATTCAAAAATGAATCTTAAAGCATATAGCGATTTAATCGAAGAATGTAAATCAAAAAACATAACACTTGTTGCAGTAAGCAAAACAAAGCCTGTTGAAGATATTCTCGCATTATATAATCTTGGGCAAAGAGATTTTGGAGAAAATTATGTACAGGAGTTAATTGAAAAAGAAGAGCAATTACCCAAAGATATTCGCTGGCATTTTATTGGTCATTTACAAAGCAATAAAATAAAACAAATTATCAGCTTTGTACATTTAATTCATGGAGTTGATAGCTTGAAATTGCTGAAAGAAATAAATAAACAATCGGAAAAAATAAATAAGACTACGAATTGCTTATTACAAATTCATATTGCACAGGAAGAAACAAAATTTGGTTTGGATGAAAATGAGTTGAATGAGATAATTCGTCAATTCGACAATTCGACAATAAAGAATGTAAATATTGTTGGCTTAATGGGAATGGCAAGTTTTACAAACGATAAAAATCAAATAACAAAAGAATTTCAATATTTGAAATCACTTCAATTAAAACTAAAAACCGAAAACTTTAAACTACAAACTCTTTCTATAGGCATGACTGCCGATTATAAAATTGCAATTGAAGAAGGAAGCACAATGATACGTATTGGAAGTTTAATTTTTGGAGAAAGAAATTAATTATTATCAGGTGGTTTTATGCTGCTTCCGTTTTGATTAAATAAAGGTTGCGGCCTTGGCGCTTCACCATCCTTCAATGCCTGGTTAAATATTTTGTCAACATGTTCCCATTTACCATTTTGCCATTTAAAACCTTCGTAATCTCCATCCGGGATTAATGTAAATTTTTTTTGCGGCTCGTTGCTTTCGCTGATCAAATGATCAAATACGATCATGTCCATATCAGGATCATACACCAATCTTGCCCGGGCATCTTTTTCATATTCAAAAAGAAAGCGGTCAACAGGCTGCGGCACTTTTAATTCATCATCTTTATAATCAAAATAACTGCCGCCAAAAACAGGCTGACCACTTGCATTAAACGTTAATACTTCAAGCCACTTGCGTGTGCTGCTCATGTCATTATCATCATATCCAAAAAGCGTATAATATTTTTTGCCTTTAAATTCTTTCATAACAATATTATAATATAAAGCTCCTATCCAGTTGCTGTTAGAACGAATAGAGTCAGTTGGCGTACTTGTGTAATCAGACACATCAAACAAAGGAAATAATTTTAATGAACCATCTTTTGTTTTCATTTGAATAGTGCCTTCCTGGTGATAATAACTTTCATCGCGTTGAATTTGCCAGGTAAAAATTTTGAATGTACTATCCGGCGCATATAAACGTGAAATGGTAACAACAGAATCAAAAGGATATTCAAACGAATAAGGTGTTTTTAAAGCTTGTACAAGCTTACGAATAAAAACACTATCATAATGAAACCGGTTTTCAGCAAACGAATCGAAGATCATCTCATGACTATACAACTGCAAACTATCTTCCTGTGATTTCAAGAACTTTAAATTTTCAGCACTTATCTGTCCTTTTGCTGCTGCTGAAAAAAATAGTGTAATGGTTAAAATATAGCGGAACATGCTTTGCGAAAATACTATCTCATAACGGCTAAGAATAGCTTTATTGTATGAAAATTGAAATTTAGTTTTTCATTAATGATGAACAGCATTAGCAAAATCTAGCAGAGAATTAAAACGTGCATCAATTAATTCATGCGGAAAAGGAACCTCTGGCTCAGTTGATGGAATAAAAACAGAGTGCATGCCTGCATTGCGTGCAAAAAGCATATCACTTAAAGTATTACCAACCATTATGCTTTTGGAAAAGTCAATTTGAGGAAAATCTTTTTTTGCCTGCAAAGCCATACCTGGATTTGGTTTACGGTTGGGGCTTTCATCGTGCAAATCTCCACAAAAATAAATTTTGTCAATACGGCCTGAATGTTTGTTTATTTCTTCAAGCATATATGCATGTATGCTTTGAAGGTCTTCGAGTTGCACAGTGCCTTTTGCAATTCCGCGCTGGTTGGTAGCAACGAATATCAAACCAAAAACAGATGATAGTTTTTGCATGGCAACCTGTAATCCATCCGAAAGAACAAACCCGTTTAACTTTAAAACATAAGTTCCTTTTTTTTCAACATTTATAACACCATCACGGTCGAGGAAAAGCGTCCAGCTTTTATCAATCTGATTAAAGTCAAAACTCAAAATTTAAAATTTAAAATGGTTTTTAACTTAAAACTTATAACATACAACTTACAACTCTCTTTTCGCCCTTTCATAATCTTCGGGAATACCAATATCAATAAAATATTCATCCTGTATTAAGCCAAACATTTTATGCTGATGATAATATTTTTCGAGATAACCAGTTTCAAAAGAAAATTTTTCAGGGAATGATTCTTTTAAAAATGATTCAACATTTAACATATATAAACCACCGTTAATCAAACCTTGTTCGTAATATTTCTTTTCATTGAAACTTTTAATAGAATCATCTTCATTTAATTCAATCACGCCATAACGGTTAAAATTTTTCATTGGTTTTAAAGCAAGCGTGCAATTTGCATTTTTTTGTTGATGAAATTTTTGTAATGATGAAATGTTTGCTTTAAATAATGTGTCTCCATTTGTTATAAAAACATTTTTATCTGCGGCTAATGAACATGCTTTTTTTATAGCACCGCCGGTTCCTAATGGTTCATTTTCAATTGACAATTGATAATTGACAGTTGATAATTGAGTGTTTAAATATTCTTCAATAGGTTCATACTTATATCCAACAGAAAAAATAAAATCGTTCATGCCTTGTTGTTGAAAAAAATCAATTACATAACCAATAAATGGTTTGTCATTAATTGGCGCCATACATTTTGGTAAATCAGAAATAACGCTGCGTAATCTTGTTCCAAGTCCGCCGGCAAGTATAATAATGCCCCCATCCCCTGAAGGGGAGTTTTTGACAGCGTGAGGTTCTTGATTCATTATATATTTTGAAAAACGACTTTATTAACAACTTTAAATAACTCCCTTTAGGGTCGGGGCTAGAATAATTTTTCTTCCACCAACTGGCAAATAATATGACCAATAAGAATATGACTTTCCTGTATGCGTGGCGTGTCAGTTGAAGGCACATTGAAAAGATAATCGCTGTGATCTTTCATCTTGCCACCGGTTGAGCCTGTAAAGCCGATCGTGATCATTTTGTTTTTATGTGCAGCTTCAAACGCTTTAATGATGTTGCCTGAATTGCCGGATGTGCTTAAACCAATCAACACATCTCCTTCAACACCTATGCCCTCAACAAGCCGTGCATAAATAACATCATAACTATAATCATTAGCTACCGCGGTTAAATACGAAGTATTGCAATGCAAAGCTTCAGATGGCAATGCCTTGCGATCTTTATAAAAACGGCCTGAAAATTCTGCCGCTAAATGCTGCGCATCTGCAGCGCTGCCGCCGTTACCGCAAAACAAAACTTTTTTGCCTTGTTGAAATGCTTTTACAATTACATCAACTGTGTCTTCAATTTTTTTGATAAATGCTTCATCATTTAAAATTTGTTGTTTTGTTTCGATTGATGCGCTGATGATATTTTTTATTTGATCACTCATTAGTTTAAAATTTGATTTAGATGATGATTGAGATGTTTGATATAATCTTCAATCAGCCAAATGATAGAATGTTCTTCCGGTGTTTTACAAGTATTCTTTAATTTTTCCTGTGGAATTTTTTTAATGATTTTTATGATCTGTTCATTCAATAATTTCCACAAAGAAATTATGTTTTGATAATTTTCTGATTGATAATCCTGCGAAGCAACCCAATCATCCTGCTGATAAACAATAACGTTATTCTCTTCATACTGGCTAACTACGAAGCGCCTGATATTATTCATGGCGCTATCGCATAAATGGCCGAGTATTTCTTTTCTGCTCCATTTGTTTGACAAAGGTTTATCAGACCATGATTCAGCAGAAATTGATTTGAATTTTTTTGTGCAATCATCAATGATCTGTTGTAAAAACTGTGCGCTGTTTATTATTGTTATTGTGTTGTCCACGTAGTTAAACCTTGTTTGGTAAATTGATAAGGTTTTATTTGTCCGCCAAAACTGCTTAATGTTTCCATCACTTTATAACGTGTATTAAGCGGGCAATAGAATGTCATGAAACCGCCGCCTCCTGCACCACTTATTTTACCGCCTGTTGCACCGGCTTTTTTCGCAGCTTCATAAATTTCTTCAATAGAACTGTTCGAAATATTATGCGCCATATTCCTTTTTTGCTGAAAACCAAAATCAAGAATTTCGCCGATCTCATTCAATCTTCCACGCAACAAAGCCTCTTTCATTCTGCGTGCCTGCTCTTTTAATTGGTGCATGGCTTCAATTGATTTTTCGTTTTTCTGCAACACATTTTTTTGTTGTTCTTTAATGATGGTTGCAGATTCACGGCTTGTAGATGTAAAATATAAGACCAAATTATTTTCCAACTCATGCAAATATTCATTGCGAATGCGCAAAGGATTTACGATCACTTTATCGTCTTCATAAAACTCCATAAAGTTTACACCGCCAAATGTTGCCGCATATTGATCTTGTTTACCACCGGCAAGTTGTAAATCTTTACGCTCAATTTCATAAGCATAATGAGCAATATCATATTCGCCCAAAGGCAATTTCAACATCTCTGTAAAAGCGCCAATTATTGCCACCATTAACGTTGATGAAGTTCCTAAGCCACTTCCCGCAGGCGCATCAACGTAAGTTGTTAAACAAAAGTTTTTATTTGGAATTCCAAAGTCTTTTTGAATGCGGTTGAAAACTCCTTTATGCAAATCTAATGTTCCATCTGTTTGCAAAATATTATTGCATTCATGCAACTGTTCTTCTTTGCGATCCATTGCCTGTATTCTGATTCCGTTTTCATTAGGTTCAATCACTGCATGTGCATAGTGCGAGATGGTTGCATTTAAAATAGCGCCACCAAATTCATCGCTATACGGCGAAACATCTGTACCGCCGCCAGCCAAACCAATTCTTAATGGAGCTCTGCTTCTGTAAATCATAATATAAATTCAAAATTAAAAAGGCAAAAGTCAAAATTGCAGGTTGATATTTTTTAATTTTGACTTTTAACTTGATTAGCAAACGACTTAATCGTATCAACCAAAACATTCCAGCTGTATTTCTTTTTTTCTTCGCGCAAATGTGGCAAAAAATATGCTTCACCTGTGTTGTATAAATCTAAAATTTTTTTTGCAAGGTCTTCTGCGTTTGGCTCAGCAATCAACCCGGCTTTTCCATTTGGCACCAGTGAAGGTAACCCGCCAACATTTGTTACCAGCATTGGCTTTTCAAAATGATAAGCAAGTGGCGTAACACCGCTTTGCGTTGCATTCCTGTAAGGCTGAATAACAAAATCCGCAACACTTAAATAATACTTCACTTCGCTATCACTGATAAAATTTGTTCTTAAGATGATGTTTGATTGGAGTCGATGTTTTTCAATTATTGCATCATATAATTTACGGTCTTCATAAAATTCACCGGCAATTAAAAGTTTAATATCTGCTGACTGTTGACCGTTGACTGTTGACCTGTTCTTCAACACATTCATTGCTTCTAATAAAATATCCAACCCTTTATACTTTCTTATAAAACCAAAGAACAAAATAATTTTATCATTAACATTTAATCCTAAGTATTTTCTTGCTTCAGTTTTTTCAATCCTTTCGCCAAAATTATCATATAGAGGATGTATAATTTTTTTTGCCGGTTTGTTTGTAAATAATCTCAGGTCGTCTAAGACTTTTTCACTCATTGTTATAAAAGCATCAACGGATTTTAAAAAGTATGAAGTGAATTGTTTATCAGCAATTCTTTTTTCATGTGGCAACACATTATCTGCAATACAAATAATTTTTGTATGATGATTCTTTTTAGCGATGCGTAATATCGTTCCAAAACATGGACCCATAAAAGGCAGCCAATAACGCACAACGATTATATCAGGTTTTGATTTTTTTAATTCCTTTCCAACTTTTATCCAGTTAAGCGGGTTGATTGAATTGATGCACACTTTTATATTTAAATTACCTGGTGCTGGTTCATTTGAATATTGTGATGTACCCGGAAATAAGAATGATGGATATTGTAAGGAGAAAGTATAAATAGTTGTATCAAATTGCTGTGATTGAAATTCTCTTGCTAATCTTTCATCAAAAGATGCGAGACCGCCACGTAAAGGGTAAGCAGGACCTATAATGACAACAGATGCCATTAATTAATTCCTATTTTTCTTTCAATGAGATAATTATTTCTATCAGCTGCATTGCGCGCAATAAGTTCAGCAATAAAGCCCGCAAGAAACAATTGCATCCCCATTATCATTACTGCAAGGGCTATATAAAAAAGAGGTTTGTTTGTTAATCCGTATTCTTTATGCGTTAACTTTTCGATGATTAAAAACAAACTGCTTAACGAACCAAACAAGAAAAATAATGTTCCATATAAACCAAAAAAATGCATTGGTCTTTTGCTAAAACGGCCAACAAAGGTTAATGTAGAAAGATCAAGAAAGCCATTAATAAATCTTTCCCATCCAAACTTTGTTACGCCATATTTTCTTGGACGATGTTCAACCACCTTTTCGCCGATCTTTCTAAAGCCTGCCCACTTTGCTAATACAGGAATGTTGCGATGCATTTCACCATATACTTCAATGCTTTTTACAACCTTTCTGCGATACGCTTTTAAGCCGCAATTAAAATCGTGCAAAGGTATATGCGAGATACTTCTTGCTGCCGCATTAAAAATTTTTGAAGGAAGATTTTTAGTGAGCCTATTGTCAAAACGTTTTTTCTTCCATCCGCTAACCATATCATAATTGTCTTCGCGAATCATTCTGCGCAATTCAGGAATTTCATCAGGAGAATCCTGCATGTCTGCATCCATCGTTATAACCACATCACCTTTAGCTGCTTTAAAACCTTCATTCAACGCAGCGGATTTACCATAGTTGCGCTGAAACTTTATGCCTTTGAAATTTGGATTGTTTGCGCTGATTCTTTCAATTACATCCCAACTATTATCCGTACTGCCGTCATCTACCATAATTACTTCGTAAGAGAAATTATTTTCATTCATTACACGCGTAATCCATTCCGATAATTCAGGTAAAGATTCTTCTTCATTATATAAAGGAATAACAATTGATAAATCCATGGTTAAATTGCTTGATTACCGAAAGGATCCTGCGGCTTTTTCTTTGCAACTGCTGCGCCGATTAATGAACTTACCGCACCAATAATTGCAGAGCCTATAATAATTCCAACAACTGCAAATAAAGTGAAATGATCTTTCATCATCGTGGTCTGTTGATCAATCTGGCTATCAGTAACTTTTCCGCTTGCTTCCAGTTTTTGTCTTGTCATTTCTATGCTTTTATCAACCATTTCCGGAAACAAAACCTTAAAAGCAAGAACTGTATAAATCAACGTAATTACGGTAATAACAGCTGTTGTTTTAAACCCATGTGCAAAAAGATTTCCAAATGTAACGTTCGCATTTAATTGGTTTGAATAACTAACACAAGCCCAAATAATCCCGGCTAAAAAAAGTGCATATTGTACATAAGAAAGCTCAGGATGTTTCATGCCATCAACAAAATATATTATTAAGCCATATACAATTAGTACAAGTGAGATAATGAGGCCCTTTATCTGCGGTGTTGTTACTTTAGTTTCCATAAAATTATTAGTTATTTAAAATTAAATTTCCTTTTGTGAATATGCCAATAACATTCCCCTTCAAAGGAATATTTATAAATGCTGAATTCTGCGATTTGCTTTTATTCTTTTCTTTGGTAAAAGTAAACTCATTTGTATTGAACAATGTAAATTCTGCTTTTCTGCCCTCTTCAATTTTTATTTCATCCAACTGAAATATTTTTCTTGCATTAATTGAAAAAAGCGCTGCAATTCTTTCAGGCGCCAGTTCAGGCAATACGGTTTGTATTGCAGCATAAGAAGTTTGCAAGCCGATCATTCCAGGCTTAGCATATTCAAACTCGCAGGTTTTATTATCCCAGTCCTGCGGTATGTGATGTGAAGCAATACAATCAATCCAGCCATCTTCAACAGCTTTTCGCAAAGCAAGCATATCGCTACGCTTACGCAATGGTGGATTTACTTTTAAATTTGAATTGTAGCTTTTCAAATCTTCATCGCAAAAAAACAAATGATATGGTGTAACGGAGCAGGTAATATTTAAGCCCTTTTGTTTTGCTGCTTTAATGCATTCAACAGATTTTTCAGTTGTAATGCCTGTAAAATGCAAAGCAGAATTTGTATAAGCTGCTAATTCAATATCTCTCGCAATAATCAATTCTTCAGCAATTGCAGGA
The DNA here is from genome assembly GCA_013285855.1 of Bacteroidota bacterium. Classification (GTDB taxonomy): domain Bacteria; phylum Bacteroidota; class Bacteroidia; order Chitinophagales; family Chitinophagaceae; genus Parafilimonas. The sequence goes on along the minus strand of JABDGW010000033.1, from coordinate 2,632 downwards.
ATACCGGGCAAGCCAAGCCGGGTAGAAGTTACGCCTTCATTCATCAGTCCTTGAGCACCTATGCTTTTGTCTTGCGGAAGTTGAATAATAATTCCATTAAATGCTTTTATGTACTGCAATGCTTTTAAAAATAAACCTGCATTTTGTACAGGCTGCAAGCCGTCAGTAAAAGCAATTGCGCCGCTTTGGCGCATATCATACATTTCGGCCAACTCTTTTCCCTCACTCTTTTTTGAAATATTTCCTAAAGGATAAACCTGAATTTTTAAGCCTGCTGATTTTTGCTTAATATATTCAACCTGTGTTTTATTGTCAACTACAGGGTTTGTATCAGGCAAAGTAAATATTGTTGTAAAACCTCCGGCTGCTGCGGCTTCAGTACATGTTTCCAATGTTTCCCGAAATTCATAACCCGGATCGCAGGCATGAGAAAAAACATCAACCCAGCCTGGTGTAATAATTACATTGTTTGCATTAAATTTTTGCGCAGCATCATAGTTAATGTTATTATCTATACGATTGATCAGGCCATCAATAATTAAAATATCTTTTGTATTTCCGTTGTGTGGAGAATTGGGATCTGCAATCGTAACCTGCTGCAGTAAAATGTTCATGTAAAGCGGCAAAATTTGGCAAATATAAACTGAATTTTTATTAAAAGCCTTTTACATTTGCAACCCTGTTATTTTCTTACAGAACTAAAAGGAACGGAGCAATACTTTGTTTGCTTTGTGCGAAAATTTATTCGGGTGGTGGCGCAGTCCGGTAGCGTATTTGCATGGGGTGCAAGGGGTCGCTGGTTCGAATCCAGTCCACCCGACGTAAAAGCTTATCAATTTTATTGATAAGCTTTTTTGTTTTATATCAATATGTTATGCCTTCAGGAAAGGAATGAATTTATCTGATTCCTGTTGATTTTTCTTCAAAAAGCTCACCTATCTGTACACCATAATTATATTTTTTTTACTTCATAAACCACCCCATGAACACTAAAAAATTCTCTATAAAATTCTATCCGGGAATAGATAAAATCAATAAACAAAAACTAATTCATATATGTGCAGGAATCGTTGCTTATTGGTTCAAACTTTCGCAACTTCGATTTTCAAATTCAAAAAAACAAAATCATAAAACTGCAAAACAGTTATAAATTTTAAACTAACATGGACAAAAAATTACAAAATCAAATCGCCATAATCACCGGTGCAAGCAGTGGCATTGGCGAAGGTTGTGCTAAGGAGTTTTCAAAAGCAGGCGCAACTGTAGTTGTAAATTATCCTGTTGATGCTGCAAAAGATATGGCAGAAAAAGTTGTTGCAGATATAACAGCAACCGGCGGCAACGCAATTGCTTATAAATGCGATGTAAGCAAAGAAGATGAAGTGATAAAGATGTTTGTAGATGTTGTGGCGCAATTCGGCACTGTTGATATCTTGATTAACAATGCAGGCTTGCAGCGTGATTCAAAATTTGAAGAGATGTCTTTGGCAACATGGAATTTTGTGATCGGCGTAAATCTTACTGGCCAGTTTTTATGTGCGCGTGAAGCGATAAAAGAATTTTTAAGAAGAGGTGTTGATGAAACACGCAGCAAAGCTGCAGGCAAAATTATTTGCATGAGCAGTGTGCATGAAGTAATTCCCTGGGCCGGTCATGCAAATTATGCAGCAAGTAAAGGCGGCATTATGCTGATGATGAAAACCATTGCGCAGGAATTTGCTCCAAGAAAAATTCGTATCAACAGTATTGCGCCTGGCGCTATTCAAACTCCCATTAATAAAGATGCCTGGGATACTGCAGCGCATTTGCAAAATTTATTAAGATTAATTCCTGAAAAAAGAATTGGCAATGTTGAAGATATTGGAAAAGCTGCTGTGTTCTTAGCCAGTGATGATGCTGATTATATAAATGGCACTACTTTGTTTGTTGATGGCGGAATGACTTTGTATCCTGGTTTTGAGGATAATGGGTAGCAGTCTGAACCTGGTTTTTTGGGATTTACTGATTAGCATGATTAATAAAATTTTGAATCGTGTAAACCCTATGAGCTCTTCAATCATGGTTCAGACAATTGCTCAATAAAGAGCAGCAATACGTACAAGTGAGTGACACAACGAAGCTTAAAGCAATGCGTCAGCTAAGTACATAAAAATTTTTCTTAATGAACGCCGGACAACAAGTTATCAGTTTGAAAAGTTTTGAACTTCCAAAAGTTATTACCAGCTCAATCTATACAATAAAGCACTCACATTTTTGCATTTCATCAATAGCATAGTCATTATAATTTAGTAAATTTGATAGATAATTTCTATGCAAAAAAAACCCAACATACCATCGCATTTATTATGGGAGTATGACGTTGAAAAGTTCAACTGGCATCGCTCATACAAGATAGTTATTGAGCGTGTAATTGAAAGAGGATGGTTAAACGATTGGAGAGAAATATATCGATTTTATGGTTCAGGCAAAATACTTGAAACGGTTGAATGTTCAAAACAGTTAGATGAGCGTGATAAACGTTTTACCCGTATGTTTTTAAAATCTCACCTGTTACATGCTGCATAAAGAGCCTGCAACTATTTCAGCAGAAACTTTTTTATTGATACAACAATTGCAGGCAATTCCTGAATTA
>JABDGW010000032.1 GCA_013285855.1 Bacteroidota bacterium | reverse complement strand
TCGCTTTGCCCACTTCGTCTGGTTTTAATTTAATAGCTGTTCAGCGTATAATGAGATGTGAAGCGAAAGGTGGTTATACCTTAATTTTTACAGATGATGGGAAGTCTTATACTGCATCCAAAACTTTGAAAGAATATGAAGATATTCTTCCTTCCGATGTTTTTTTTCGTACGCACCATTCGCATTTGGTAAACGTAAATTTTATTGAAAAATATCATAAAGGCAAAGGAGGTTTTATTGAAATGACCAATAAAGCCATGATACCACTGGCCGCTCGCAGAAAAAATCAATTTATCGGCCTGGTGTTTGGTGCATAACACTTATTGGGATATTTAATACAGTTATTTGAAAACTATCGACAATTACAAAAACCATTTTTTACCTTCTTTAATGGCTTTGATATTTGCATACCCCTTTTTTTTATTCTAAACCTTTATTCACTAAGCCATTCAATTGACTGGCTTTTTTTATTTTCAGCCGTTTTAATACATTGTGCAATTAAGAGAAATAAAATGACCGCCGATAACTCTTTCATTGCAGACCAGTTTTCTTTGCTTGCAAAGCTCATGGATATTCATGGTGAGAACAGTTTTAAAGCGAAAGCCTATTCTTCTGCAGCATTTACTATTGACAGGTTACCGCAACAGCTTTCAGAAATCCCGGAAAATAAACTTTCATCCATTAAAGGAATAGGTGATTCAGCCGCAAAAAAAATTATTGAGGTTTTTGAAAGAGGTGAAATAACAGCACTTACAGAACTTGTTGCAAAAACGCCTGAAGGCATTATGCAAATGCTGAATATAAAAGGTATTGGCCCAAAAAAAATCACAGTAATATGGAAAGAAATGGGCATTGAGAGCATTGGTGAATTGTTGTATGCATGTAATGAAAACCGTTTAACACTATACAAAGGTTTTGGCGAAAAAACACAGAAAAGCATCCAGGAATCTATTGAATATTTTCTTAACAATATTGGCAATTATTTATACGCACATGTTGAAAAGCTTGCTGATGTTTTGGATGAAGAATTGAAAAAGAACTTTACTGAATATCAATTTTTACTTACAGGAGATTTTCGGCGGCAGTTAGAAACAATTGATAAGTTAGAATGGGTAACAGATGTGCCTGAAAAACAACTGCAGGATTATTTACTGCAACACAAATTCGTTACAGAAAAAATTGATGCGGAAGAATCTGTTTATAAAGGCGAAGAAGAAAATATTCAATTAAAATTTTATCATGTTGCTGTAGAGAAATTATATACAAAGCTTTTTCAAACTTCTTGCAGTGGAGAATTTTTAAATGAGTGGAATAAAAACTATAGTTTAAAAAATTACAATAGTTACAATAATGAGAAAGAGATTTTTGATGAAGCAAAACTTCAATTTATCCCTGCTTTTTTGAGAGAAACAGGAACAGCAATTCAACAGGCAGAAAGAAATGGATTGCCGGAAGTTATTCAAACAAAAGATATTACCGCAATCATTCACAGCCATTCAAAATGGAGTGATGGAAACAACACGATTGAACAAATGGCAAAAGCTGCTATTGAAAAAGGTTTGCAATATCTTGTTATCAGCGATCACTCTAAAACTGCATTTTATGCAAACGGCTTAACAGAAGAAAGGTTAAAAGCGCAGCATGAAGAAATTAATGAGCTTAATGAAAAATTAAAACCTTTTAAAATTTTCAAAAGCATTGAAAGTGATATTTTAAATGATGGCAGTTTAGATTATTCAGATGTTGTGCTTTCAACTTTTGATATTGTTATTGCCTCTGTTCATTCAAATTTAAAAATGAGTGAAGAAAAAGCAATGATGCGTTTACTTAATGCTATTAAAAATCCTTTTACTTCAATACTTGGGCATTGTACTGGCAGATTATTATTAAGCCGCGCAGGTTATCCTGTAAATCATAAAGCAGTTATTGATGCATGCGCTGAACACAATGTGGTGGTTGAATTAAATGCGCATCCGCGCAGACTGGATATTGACTGGCGTCACATTAATTACTGCATCGAAAAAAATGTATTGATCTCAATTGATCCGGATGCGCATGCTGTTGCGGGTTTTGATCATATAAAATATGGAGTACTTGCCGCACAAAAAGCAGGCATAACTGCCGCACAAAATTTGAGCAGTTATACATTAACAGAGTTTGAAGCATTTCTTAAAATACAACGGGCAAAAAGAAGTTAGAGTAATTTGCGCACCAGTAATTATTTATGAAAATATTATTTGTACTTATTGTTTCCTGCTGCTTTTCTTTTGCTCATGCTCAGTATACTTTAAAAATAGTTGTAACCAATATTGGTGCAAAAGCGAATGATGATATTTATATTGGCGGAGATTTCAACAATTGGAATCCTGCAGATTATAAGTACAAAATGAAACCTTTTGCGGGCGGCAGGCGCATCATTGTTTTTAATAATGTTGATACAGGTTTGTTTCAATTTAAATTTACACGAGGCGGTTGGGATAAAGTTGAGACAACGGCAAAAGGAGAGGAGATCGAAAACAGGATCATCAATGTACAAAATGATACTTCATTAGAAATTATAATTGCCGGATGGAAAGATGATTCTCCGGATAAACCAAAACCCAATACTGCGTCTGCAAACGTGCATATAATTGATACCGCGTTTTATATGCCGCAATTAAACCGGTACAGGAAAATATGGATATATCTTCCCGCATCATATAATCAAACAAAAAATAAAACTTATCCTGTTTTATATATGCAGGACGGGCAAAATTTATTCAATGAACAAACTGCATCTTTTGGCAATGAATGGGGTATAGATGAATGCCTTGATACACTGGCTAAACAATTGAATAAAGAGTGCATTGTTGTTGGTATTGATAATGGTGGCGATAAACGCATGACCGAATACAATCCTTACGATGATGATAAATATGGAAAAGGAGAGGGGAAGCAATACATTGAATTTATTGCATCCACTTTAAAAGCCTACATAGATAAAAATTATCGAACACAAAAAGATGCGCAACACACTTTTATTGCAGGCAGCAGTATGGGCGCGTTGGTTTCTTTATATGCTTTGATTGAGTATCCTGATGTATTTGGCGCAGCAGGAGTTTTTTCTCCCGCATTCCAGGTTGCACCGCAATTATATACTGATGTTGCCAATGCAAAATGGCAAAAAAACTTTCATATTTATTTTTACGCCGGGGAAAACGAGAGTAATACAATGGTAAGAAATATGCAGAAGATGTTTAACATCATTCAGCAAAAAAAATGTTGCGAATTGCAGGATGTAACTTTTCCTTTGGGCCAACACAATGAAAAATACTGGCGGGAGGAATTTGATGATTTTTACCGCTGGCTGATGAAATAAAATACGGTATGATTTTTTACATAGCTTGTGTTTACTTTGCAGTTAATATGATTGCGCTATGATAGGAAGACTTCTCACTAATATTGGCCGGTATCTTTTAATGTTGAAAGGCATGTTCACAAAGCCTGAAAACTTTAAAATGTACTGGAAAGAATTTATGCACCAGGCTGCAGAAATTGGTATTGGCTCTTTACCAATCGTTGTAATTATTTCCATATTTCTTGGTGCGGTTACTACAGTGCAAACCGCATATCAGTTGGTAAGCCCGCTTATTCCAAAAGCAACCATTTCACAAATAACAAGAGATACAATTATACTTGAACTTTCACCAACGTTGGTTTGTATTGTTTTGGCTGGTGTAGTGGGTAGTAAAATTGCAAGCGAATTGGGTAATATGCGCGTATCAGAACAAATAGATGCCATTGAAATTATGGGTATTAATACACGCAATTATTTAATATTTCCAAAAATTGCCGGTGCGTTTTTAGTGATTCCCGCGCTGATAATTATTTCTATGACGCTTGCCATCTGGGGTGGCCGTATTGGCGGAAGCCTTTCCGGAATTCTTTCTACCTCAACCTATGATATTGGTTTAAGGCAAGCCCTCAATCTGCATAACATCACTTTTGCCATGTATAAAGCCTATACTTATTCTTTTATTATAAGTAGTGTAGGCGCTTATTTTGGTTACTATGTAAAAGGCGGTTCTTTCGAAATTGGCCGAGCCAGTACAACTGCCGTAATAGTAAGCTGTATTCTTATTTTATTCGCAGATTATATACTTGCTTCTTTGCTGTTGTAATAAATCAATAAGGATTATTAGGTTACCAGCTATACTAATTTTATGGCATCACGGTTGCGTCGCAACACTTGTACTGCAGTTTTTTTGGCAACAGAATATTCAACTATAAAAATGTTATTTTGTATCAAACATTATCTTGTTAAGGGCGAGACGATATTTGACATTTAACCACTACCAAAAATCAAAACTATATGGGAAACGATAAACCAAAGTCTACAAAAGTTTATTTCATTGCAATGGCCGCTTTCTGGCTTGTATTCGGCATTATAACCACTTTCTATCCGGCACTTATGAATATGTTTCAAACCGAGACCGGGATCAGTGCAGTAACAAATTATTCTAACCATATATGGAGACATGATGGTTTTGATATCATCGCAATTAGCGTGTTGCTTTTTGCACTTTCCCGCGAAACAGTAAGCCGTAACATATTAAGAGCAACAGCGATTGTGGCATTGCTGGTTACAATTGCAATTATATCTTCAATGCTTACAACTCCATATTGGAATATGTTATTCCTTATTCCTGGGGTAAGTTGCTTCGCTTTTGTTATATGGGGCTTTATGCTTGCTGCAAAGGCCAGGTAAAAAACAGGCGTTGGTAATGTTGTTATACTTCATTATCTATACTGTTTGCAGCTATTATTTGCTGGTGAAGAACACCAGCAAAGGCGTAAACGAAGCACAAACTATTATAATCAAGCAGTAATTTTTTTACCTTCGTATAATTAGGATAATCTTTGCGTTTGTTACAATAATTTCAACACATCGTATAAATTTATCAACTTAAAAAACTAAAATGTATGAAACAGAAATTTGAAAAATCATTTGTATTAATTCCAATTGGACTTTGCTGGAATTCTACAGTATTGGCAATATCACATTTTAAAACTATGCCCGACTTAGTGACAGGCATTTTAACGGGAGTTGGAATTGGATTAATGGTATTGCCTTTTATTTTTAAGAAATTCAAACCGACCAGTTGTTAAGCATTTTACCATATTGGTGTTCCTTATTAACATGATTGTTTACAGTTTATAGTTTACTGGTGAAAACATCAAAGCCATATTATAGTTATCACTTTAAAAAATGTTATTTCCAATAAAATTTATTTTTTTGAACAACATCGTTTTATATTTGTCCTGAAAAGCAAGCAATGTATAATCCTTCTTCAATTTGTTGTTGTATGTGTAACATGATCTTTCAGAAGAAGGAAATTCTATTGTAATAATTAAACAAATAATCAATAAAATATAGCCTTCTTAAAAAAGAGGGCTTTTTTGTTTTATGATCAGATCAGTAATAATTAAAAAGAAAAACTATGACCGTTGAACAGATAACTGATAAGCTAAAAGTGTACAAGCAACTTGGTTTAAAGTTGTTTACTACATCTTCCTTTCAAACACACAGTATGGTGCTGTTGCACATTTTAAGTAAGGTTGATAATACGATCCCTGTTTATTTCATTCATACAGGTTATCATTTTCCTGAAACATTAAGTTACCGCGATCAGATTGCAAAGTTGTTTGAGATGAACATCATCAATGTATATTCTTCAACAGCAAAAAATAATCAGCGCGATAGCAACGGAAGATTATTATTTGCAAGCGATCCTGATCTGTGTTGTCATTTAAATAAAGTTGTTCCGCTTGAACCTATTCTTGCACAGTATGATGTTTGGATAAACGGTGTGCGTGCAGATCAGGGCGAAGTACGCAAGAATTTTAAAGTAGAAGAAAAAGCAAAACTCGGCACAATACGTTTTCATCCAATGCTCGACTGGAATAGTAAAATGATCTATGATTATTTACGTGAAAACAATATTCCGCATCATCCTTTGGAAGATAAAGGTTATTTCAGCATTGGCTGCGAACCTTGTACACGCAAATGGGATTTGAATATGGATGCAAGAGATGGCCGCTGGTATGGTTTAAAGAAAACAGAATGCGGATTAAATACGGATCTTGTAGTTAAATAATGGTCGGGGCGCTAAAAGCGACCTGACTAATAACATAGATATAATAAAAGTCAGGCGGCCTGCGCCTCCCGGCTTTCACTAAAACGAAACTCACTAATTAAAAATTAAAATGAACATTCTTATCACCGGCGGCGCCGGCTATATAGGCACTGAATTGATTTATACACTTGGCGAAATAAATGAAGTTGAAAACATTATTGTATATGATAATTTAAGCCGCGGCAATTATAATTTATTTATCGGTCACAAAGTTGCTTCGCCAAAAGTTAAGTTTATACAAGGCGAAATTCTTGATTCAAGAAAGCTTCGCAATGCTTTAAAAAATATTGATATTGTTTTTCATTTGGCTGCAAAAGTTACTACTCCGTTTGCGAATACAGATGGCCATATTTATGAGCAAACCAATCATTGGGGAACAGCAGAACTCACTTATGCATTGGAAGAAAGCAATGTAAAGCAATTGATATTTTTAAGCAGTACCGGAATATACGGTAACACAACTGCAGCAGCAAACGAAAACTCGTTACCACAACCGGATAGTTTTTATTCTATTTCCAAACTGCGTGCTGAACGACATGTACAGCGTTTGTCTGAAAAAATGAAAACAATTATTATTCGGCTTGGAAATGTGTATGGCTACAGTAAAAGCATGCGTTTTGATGCAGTAATAAACCGCTTTATGTTTGATGCACATTTCACAAACCGCATTACAATTAATGGTGCAGGCAGCCAACACCGTTCTTTTATTCATATTGATAAAACAACAGGTGTACTCGCCAAATTATTGACCACTGAAATTCCCGGAGGCATTTATAATCTTGCTGATAAAACACTCAGTATTTTAGATATTGTTGAAGTGATGAAAAACATTTATCCTGATCTTGAATCATTTTTTATCAATCAAAATTATACAGGCCATAATCTTGAAGTGGAAAGACAATCAGCATTGCTGAATTATATTGCTTTACCCGAAACTAATCTTGAAGATGAACTAAAAGAGTTTAAAGGAAAATTTACTTTTTATGCTTAGCAATAAATTATTTAAACAGCAGGAATATAAATATCAAATGTTGCGCCTTCATCAAGGTTGGCAGTAGCAGTAATAACTCCATTGTGATTCTCTACTATTTTTTTTACAATGGCAAGCCCAATACCTGTTCCTGAATATTGGCTTTTGCCATGAAGGCGTTGAAATACATCAAAAATTTTTTCACTATATTGAGGTTCAAAACCTATCCCGTTATCAGAAATACTGATGTGGCAATACTTTGTTCCATACGAAAGTTTATCGTTATTAAATTTTTCTCCCCTATCTGTTTCGGTTTTTATTTTTATATGGGGCTGTTGCTTTTCTTTTGAAAATTTAAGTGAGTTAATGATGAGGTTATACATCAATTGCCGGAATTGAAACGGTATTATCCTTACTTCACACATATCATCCGATTCCATAACCGCATTTTTTTGCTGAAGATCTTCCTTCAGGTCTTCTTTCACTTCCTGGATAATTGTATTAAGATTGGTTATTTCAAACTTTCTTTCTTCTGTACTGGTGCGGGAATAGGCAAGTAAATCATCAATCAGCGTTTGCATTCTTTTAGCGGCAGTTTGCATCCGCTGAAATTTAATTTTCCCGTTATCAGATAAATTAGCATGTTCCTTTTCCAGTATTTGAGTAGCAAAAGTTTGAATTTTTCTTAAAGGTTCCTGTAAATCATGGCTTGAAATATATGCGAATGACTGAAGCTCTTTATTAATCTTTTCAAGTTCTATATTGTTTTCAGCAAGTTCACTGGTACGTTCATTTACCTGCTTTTCCAGTTCATGCTCAAACTTTTTTTGTTCCGTTATATCCTGCAGCGTGCCATTAAACCGGTAAGCGATATTTTCTTCATTAAACCATGCTCTTCCCTTTGCATGCACTACAGTTTCTTTTTTTGAAACAGGATGAACAATTGTATATTGAATATCATATTTGCCTGCTGAAGAAAACAAAATTGCATGTTGAATAGCTTCTGTTACTTTTTTCCTGTCTTTTTCTGCAATCGCATTAATAGCATTTGATAAATCAATTTCAGCATCTGCAGACAATCCAAACCATTCCTTCAACCGTTTATTTGCAGAAAACTTATTGGTTAACGGGTTATAATCAAAAGTGCCCAATTCAGCAGCATCTATGGCAAAACTTAATTGCTCACTGCTTTCTTTCATCTGTCTAAAATTAACTACCTTATCAGTTGTTTCAGTACATGTAACCAACACTGCAGAAATTTGCCCTGCTTCATCTTTTACCGGGCTGTAGCTAAACGTCCAGTAAACATCTTCCATTTTGCCATTGCGAAAAATGGGAATTAACTGGTCTTCACTCCAGGTGGCTTCTTCACCGGCAAGTACCTGGTCTATTAATGGTTTTATAATGTCCCATATTTCAGGCCATGCATCTTTCGCAGCCATACCTAATATAGATGGGTGCTTGCCTTGCTGGCCCAGACTTGGCCTGTAAGAATCGTTATAAAAACAAATCAATTCCGGCCCCCACCATAAAAACATTGGAAACCTTGCATTTAAAATTATGCTTAATGTTGTGCGCAGGCTTTGCGGCCAGTTTTCCGGTACGCCAATGCTTGTTGTGCTCCAATCTTTTTCGCGGGTAAGCTTACCCATTTCACCGCCGCCGGATAGAAATTCTAAGTTTGGAGAAAAAACCATTTTTTATTTTGAATATTGTTTACGACTGGAGTATGAATTTTTCTTTTGCAGGTTGCAAAGATGTTTTTTGTGATATGGCAATTATGGCTTCATAAATTACCGCTCGTAATTTGGCAAATTCCCCGGGTTTGCGGATATAATAATGCGCTCCGTTACTATAAAGCAAATTCATTACCTGTATATCTAAAGAAGTTGAAAAAATAACTACCGGCAAATGTTTTAGCTTTTCATCTTTTTTAATTTCAGTTAAACATTCCAGGCCATTTTTACGAGGCATGTTCAGATCAAGAAAAATAATATCCGGAAGGTTAGGAAAATTTGATGATAAAAGCCGCATAAGTTCCACTCCATCCTGAACGGTTTTAAATATTGAAGTAATTGGCAGTTCTTCCAAAACTTCTTTAAAAAAGCTGCAATCGTCAATATCATCATCTGCAAGAATAATATTGTAAACCCGCTCATTCATATTCAGCCAAAATTAAATTTTAATCATGTATATGCTCTTTATTTCTGTTTTGTACATTAACAAATTGGCAATTTATACTAAAGATTTTTTTAAATGAATATAATGCCGAAACTTATAATAATGCTCTTATACTCGCAGTGCCTGTATTAATAATTCTTGTGCCTGCCGGTTTGCGTCCTTCATATTCAATATTAATTTCAAGATTATTAATGAGCCGTTTTGTAAGATTGATATTCCACAACAAATTCTTACCTGGCAGCAAACCTTCCAGCATAATATAACTTACTGTGGTGTTATTAATACCATTAAAACTTATGTTGCTGAATTGAAATCCTGCCATCAAACTCAGGTTAGAAATAGTATTATATTTTGTGTCAATATTTAAAGAATTAAATACCGCTTTTTCACCACCAAATGTTATTTCATTTTTTTTAAGTTGATATTGATAATACGTTTCTACACGAAATTTTGTTGATGATGTATAAATAAATTGTGGTGTTGACGACCATGTTTGAATTGCATAATTTCTGTTGGCAAAAGATGGTGTAGTTAAACTGTTTTTTATATAGCGCTGTTCAAATTGCAATGTATAATTCCTGGCAATGTTTGCCCTGCCTTTTAATGACCAGAAATTTTGTTGTGTTGTTTCAAACCCATAAGTAAGCAGAGATTTATTATAAGCCGTTACGTTGCTGAAATCAACACCCCATGCTGTACTGAAGCGGTTAAAAGATAAAGTGTTGCTGTATGTGTGATTTAAATTAATGAGGCTTGTATCGTTAATCTTTCCTTTGGTTGGAAGATAAGCAGGTACGCCGTTTGATTGCTGCTTCTTATATGTTTGCAAAGATGATTGCAACACAAAACGCGTAATAAATTTATTAAATGATGATGCATCTTTTGTTTTCAGAAACACTCTCGGGTTTAATGTAATTGAATAATTGAACTGCGTATAATTTGCTTTAATATATTCATTGGTTGGTATATAAATGCGGATAAATTTTGCTTCATCAGGAAATGCAGCCAGTTCAAATTCATTCAACTGCTGAATGCCATCGTTATTATAATCTATCCATGCATATTGCCCGGTTCCTGCCGGCACTTCAACATAAGAAAAACTTCTTTTCTGTTCCTGGCCGCTGCCAATTTCATACAAAGCATTACCAGTTAAAAAACCTTTCCATTCATTCACTGTATATTCTGCCCGGCCAAGTAAACTGTTATCAGGCGTTTGGGCTATAACCTGCGTATTATACACATACAATTGACGATACGTTGCAGTAATGCGAAACTGATGATGTTTGTTCTGATATAGTTCAGCCTGGAAATTATAATTGTTGCTTTTGTCTGTTTGCACCAAAGATTTATATAAAGGCAATTCATCGCTTCTTGTAAAATAAGTAAAGCCCCAGTGATTTGCTTTTTGTTCATCCGATTTAATGTATGCAGTAAAAGTTTCAAATGCATAACTTATTGGTGTTACTGTATCTGCAAATTCGTTTCGCTGTTCATTATGTTCAAGATAATAGCTTGCGCCAACTGTATAATTTTTAAAGGATGAAAATGTTTTATGCAGGTCAATATTTGGCCGAAGAAAAAAACCTTTATCAGCTGGCGTTGTGCTGTTCGTTAAACTGATTGCATCTGTCAATTCAAACTTTTTTATGAATTGATGATGGGCGATTTCATTTCTAATCCCTGTAAAACCATCGCTTCTTATATAACTTGAAAAGCGATACAGCACATCATTTTCTTTATCATCTTTCAATTCTAAAGTAAGCGTTGGCAATTGTTCTGTTGCTGCTTCCGTTAAAATTGGTAAACCCCAGTCTCTTGTAAATTCAGGATCACGCAAACGCTCAACCGGTTGAAAATTTTTATCTACCCATTCATAATCTGCAATTGTATTTAAATACAAAGTTTTGCTTTTGGTTTTCCATGAAGTTGTTCTTGTGAGATCAATTTTTGATGCATAACCTTTATCATTCTGTTTATCTTTTTCTGAAAAAGTATTAATATCATAATGGCTGAAAGCAAATTCAGTTTTTAATACAGTTTTATTATCCATCTGCCAGGTAAAACCCGTACTTACAACCTGTTGCGTTTTGGGTGTAACCAGAAAAGTTGCTGCTTCAAAATTCCCTTGCGGAATTCCATTTAAAGGCGCTATCCATTGGTAAACATTTCCGTTTGCTGCATTAAATAATGGAACATAATTTCCTTTATTCAAACCAACTTCGACAAAATTTAAACTGTATTTAGCACTATCTGCATTAGTGGAATAAACAAAAATAGAATCCGGAATTCCGTTAACAAGTGTATCAATCTTTTTATATAAAATTTTATTTGTTGAAAATGTATCAATGCCTGCAATTGGATAAAATGCATTTTGAATACTGTCTCCAATATTTGCCAGAAATTGCTTTTGCTGATTATCCAATGTTTGATCTATCGGCGAATTTTTTGCATCAGCATTACTATATGCAGAAACGTTTACGGTAAACTTTTTTCCAAACTGAAAATCATTGTTGATGTACAACATGGAGTTTAAATAATTCCTGTCTGCATATTCAAACTCCACCTGAATACGTGTATCTTTTGTAATCATTTGTTTTGGCGTGAAAAGAATTTCCGCCGTATTATAATTGATGACATAATCCTGGTCATCACCGCGCTGTACCTGTACACCATTTAAAAAAACCTTCTCCGTTCCCGCAAGCACAACAAAAAATAATTCATTGTTGTTGCCTTGCAATTTATAAGGCCCCTGGTTTCCTTCCTGCCCTTCAAAAACATTGCGTGCAAATTTTCCTTTTGCAATTGCGCCCGATAACAATGTGCTGCCTTTTATATTTTGTGTGATGTTATATTGTTGCTGGTAGGAGAGACCTTGTAAGCGCTTATAAAATTTCAGGAAATAATTTTCATCCTGTCTTAAATCAATATCACCTAAATCCAGCTCCCAATTCTTTTTACTGAATTGCAACAGCACTTTATCAAATTCGTTTAATTGTGCTGTTGTACCATCCGGCTGAATAGGAATATTGTTATCGGTAATTGCCGCATTTAATTGAATGCTGTCGCCAATGTAACCGCTCAATTGAAGATTTAATTGCGAATTAAAAACCGCATCCTGGTTGTTGCCGATGCTTATACTTCGTCCAAAACTTCCGTTATAATTCAGCTTGCCAAAATTTAAAAATGATTCATCCGGTTTTTGAGAATTGACAGGAACAATGGGAAGAAAATTATTTTTAATGCTGTCATACTTATATCGCTGCGCAACTGCATTTAATTTTTGATTGAATACACGATAAATTACCTGAACACTATCAACCGGCAATTGTTTTTTAAAAAATAAAGTTGCATTTACCCAATCTAAACTGTAAAAGCTTGTATCAAAGCCTTCAATAAAAAAAGTATTCGGCACAATGCTTAATGAATCAACTTTAAAAAAATTATTTGCAGGAATTTTTTTGCTGCGCAGGTTAGAAAGCTGTGCTGAAACGGGCAAAGCAGTTATCAGTAAAAATGAAAATAATATCAGTCTTGCAACACTCAAACAAACAATTTTAGATTAAACTATTACGCGGTAAAATTATTGTTTGAAACGAAATGCTTCAACACATAACTTCACATTCACTTTAAATTACACAACATGAAAAAAATCTACGCTTCCTTTATTCTTTGCTGTACCGCGATTTTTGTAAATGCACAATGGACATCAAACACTAATCAAAACACGCTTGTTGCCAATAAAGATGCAAGCGATATTCAAACCGTCAGCACAAGTAATGGACAAACATGGATTGCTTTTTACAGCCAGAATGGAAGCAATTATGATATGCGGGCTCAACTGCTTGATGCAAATGGCAACAGGCAATTTGGTGACAGCGGAGTGCTTGTAAGCGATAGAAAATCAGGTTCGGCAACTTTTGTTTTTAATGTTTGTGTTGATAAGGATAATAACCTGGTTGCAGCATTCCAGTTTCAAAGAGGTACATCTTATGAATGCGTTATTCAAAAAGTAAAACCTTCCGGTAAACTGCTCTGGGGAAAAAATGGTATTGTGCTTGGCGCAGGTTTATCTCCGTATCCCGCAACTTTAAGCACCAATGAAGTAGCTGTTGCATGGAATGATAATAACGGTAAAATTAATTACCAGAAAATAAGCGCTGATGGTGTTTCAGCGTGGGCATCTCCAAAAATATTCAGCGGCAACAGTGCGCATAGTGTTACGAGAGCGCAGGTTGTTGCAGGCACAAATGGTAAGTTCAATATGGTTTACCAGGACCAGTTTTCATTTCCTTTTTACACACATTTATTTGAACAAAAATTTGATAATGATGGTAACGCTTTATGGGCAAGCGCTGTGCAAATTTCAACGCTGGCAACTGCTGCTTACCGTTATTATGATGTGCATGGCGAGAATGATACAACGTATGTTGGTTATTATGGAAATCCATCAGGCAGCAACAGGTTTAATGCATATGTGCAAAGAATAAATCCTGATGGCGGTTTGCCTTACGGTACAAACGGAAGTTATTTTGCAAATTATTCCGGCAATAATGATCCGTATGAACAAACAATTTATATAGCGAAAAAACCCGGGTCAAATAATATTTGGGCATTGTGTACTGTTACCAATTCATTGCAAACTGCAAGCGGTGTATATGTTCAAAAATATGATGCAGCATCAGGCAATAATTATTTTGGAGCAACAGCAAAAGAAGTGCTACCGATAAGTTCAAAATTAATCAGCCTTGCTTTTTGCCAGGTTTCTTTGTGCGATGATAATCCTGTGTTTTTAGTAACAAGTACAAATAATAAACTCCTGGCTGTAAAACTTACCGGCAAAGGTAAATTTGCATGGAAGAAAGATTTAAGCGCTGTGGGCACAAGCACCAATTCTAAATTCCGGTATGGATTTACAGGTTTTTATAAAGGGCAGGCTGTTGCAGTTTGGCAGGAAGACAAGGGAAACGGTAACATGCCCTACGCACAAAATATAAATTGTGATGGAACAACAGGAACAGCATCAGCATTTAGTGATAATGATGCTCAGCTTTCAGAAAACTTACTTTCTATAAAAGGTGTTTATCCTAATCCTGTAGAAAATAATTTTACCGCAACAATAATTTCATCAAGGCAAACCAATGTTCGTGTTTATATTACTGATGTTAGTGGTAATGTAATGAAACAATTTCAGCAAAGTTTACAGAGAGGAAATAATTTAATCCAGGTTAATACAAGTAATATAAAAACCGGAAATTATTTTATTAAAGTAGTGAGTGAAGGTTCAAGTACGGCGGCGTTGTTTAATAAACAATAGAATAATATTTTTTAGATACAGTAAAGTCTACTGTGCAAAAATGTGCAGCGTCTTGCTTCGTCAAATAAATGGAGCCCATTAAATAAATATGAAAGTTGAAATAAAGACCTTTATATCACCAGACATCTCGGACTTAAAAAGTTTTGCGCCTGCAGACAAAAGATTTTTTTCTTTTTTGCTTGAACTTATAATTGGAATTAAGGGAGAGAAGGGTGGAGATATATTTGGTATTGAAGTTTGTACTCCAAAGTGGTTATTAGAAAATCACCAACCCCTTGATATCTTATTTGGTAGGCATAAGCTAATTGTTTTCGAATATAATATTGATAATATTATTAATTCAATTTCACTTTATTTAAACTCTATTGCTGGCGATTCCTGGGAAGAAATTGCAAGCCAAATTGCAAGAATAGCTAATTGGGAATTTGAGGATTATAAAAGTGATTAATGAAACAAATGCATTTACACCTATAAACAACAGTTAGCTGTATGACTACGGCATTCAAAATCTGCATCAGTTTATAATTGCTAATCACCTAATTTTAATTATGAAAATCACTACCTGGATTTTATCAGTAACAATACTAACTGCTTGCATATTTAGTTGCTCAGCGCCAACGGAGCTATATAAATCTGAGAATCTTTCACAAACAGGTTTCTCTAATTATAAAACCTATGCTTTTTTACCAACACCAGATACTGCATATACAAAAATGTTTGATAAGAAAAGATTGGAAGCATTAATGAGCACAGCAGCGGTAAAAGAATTAAGCAGAAGAGGGATGAAACTTGATACAGCACATCCTGATTGTTTTTTCAGGTATGCACTTATAATTAACAGGAATTATGAAGTTAGCCAGGAGCAGAACGTTGTGTACAATCCGCAGGTATTTACTCCTGCATTTGATAACGACGCAAAAATTTATACTTTTAGCTCAGACAACCGACCTGTTACTTACGGAGGCCAATATAATATTGATACGTTGCGTGAAGGTTCACTTGTAATTGATATGGTGGATACGAAGCTGGGTAAAGTAGTTTGGCGCAGCACCCTGCAAGGCAAAACGGAGGAAACATACCAGCAGCCAACGCCTGATAGAGTAAACGAGATCATTCATAAAATGTTTAAAAAATTTCCAAAGAAATAATATTGCTGATATAATATCACGTGGTTAAATCTTAATTGCTTACTAAACTATCTGCTATGCAAAACTGGAGAATTAAACTATCGCTTTTCTTAAACTATTTTGTTTTTGCTATTTTATTAAATAGTGTAGGAACGGTTATTTTATTAATGCAAAAAAGCTTTGGAATAACAAAAGCACAGGCATCATATACTGAACCATTTAAGGATTTGAGCATTGCCATTGTTTCATTTATCGTTACATCATTTATTACAAGAATTGGTTATAAAAAGGCAATGCTTATTGCGTTGGGAATTGTCTCGCTTGTAAGTTTTATTATGCCATTTACCAGCAGCATTGTAATGGTAAGATTTTTATTTGCTGCTGTAGGTTCAAGTTTTGCTTTAATAAAAATGTCAGTATATGGTGCTATCGGGCTTGTAACAAAGAATGATAAAGAGCACATAAGCCTTATGAATTTTATTGAAAGCTTTTTCGGTGTTGGCATTGTAGTAAGCTATTTTATTTTCCCTTTGTTTGTTGATAAAAATAATCCTGCATCAACATCGTGGTTGAACGTTTATTACCTGCTTGGCGGAATATCATTAGCTGCGTTTTTTTTATTGCTTTCCGCACCTTTGGATGAATCGGCTTCTAAAACAACAAACACGGAAAATCTTATAAATGATTTCGGAAAAATGTTCCGGTTATTTGTTGTTCCGTTGGTGCTTATATTTTTATTGTGTGCTTTTTTTTATGTGCTGCTTGAACAAAGTATTATGAGTTGGTTGCCCACATTTAATAATGATGTTTTAAAATTAAATGAAGTATTGAGTATAAGAATGGCAAGTATTCTTTCAGCAGCAATTGCATTAGGAAGATTTTTGGCAGGGCTTATTTTAAAACGGGTAAAATGGCTGTATGTGTTGGTTGCCTGTTTAGTTGTTGCTGCCGGGATAGTTTATTTTGCTATGCCTGCAATTAATAATTTTTTGAGTAACTATCATGGCAACGGTATTAACGAATTAAAAGATATACCGGCAATAGCATTTATATTTCCATTGATCGGTTTATTTCTTGCACCAATTTATCCCGCAATAAATTCTGTTGTCTTAAGTTCTTTGCCAAAACCACAGCATGGTTTAATGGCAGGATTAATTATAATTTTTTCAGCATTAGGCGGTTCATTAGGCTCTGTAATAACCGGACATGTATTTCAGAATTATGGTGGTCAAAGAGCGTTTTATTTTTCACTGGTTCCTATAATAATTTTATTAATAGCACTTATTGTATTTAACCGTTTACAAAAAAAATATACTGCAGTTTCAAAAGTTGAATTGCCAATCATTACAGATCCGATCTCAGAAGAATTTAAACAATAAAGCCCTCCCGAAAACCGGGAAGGCTTGTACTAATGATCGCTGCTAAACATTTATCTTATCCAGTTATAATTTCTGTCATAGTGATTATCATTGTATTTGTTCCTGTAATCAAAGAAACGCTCATTCACATTCTGAATTTTGTTGTTTCTTTCTTTTTGTAACTGCTGAATGAGATCAACTTTTTTAGGCGCTGCAAGGCGTAAATTCATCACTTCTCTTACCTGTTGATTATAATTTGCATTGATCTTCGAAACCTGCATATCCTTTTCATATTTAGTGAAAGAATATGTTTCAATATAGCGATGACCAAAGCCGATATTAAATACAGGAGTTCTTAATGAAACTGAAATAAATGACTGCGAAAAAGCTGCAGAACTTAAAATGAACAAGGTTAATGCGAGAGTAAAAATTTTTTTCATTTTGTTTGTTTTTTATTGTTTAATAATTCAATGTATATAGGATGTGTTTTGTTCTTTTGCGTTTATAAAGAGATTGTTAATGCTGAATAAATGTTCATTTAAAGAATATTGATGAGTTAGTTTAATTTTATCGTGATGAAAATTCTTACCGCACAGCAAATACATAACTGGGATGCATACACAATAGAGCACGAACCGATAACCTCTGTTGAATTGATGGAACGCGCTGCACAAACTTGTATAGATTATATTTCGCAGCAGGAAATGTTTGATAAACCGTTTAAGATATTTTGCGGTAAAGGCAATAATGGTGGCGATGGGCTTGCTATTGCAAGGCAATTAATTCATCAACATTATAATGTAAGTATTTATATAATTGAATTTGGTGCTGTGGGTACAGAAGATTTTCAAATAAATCTTCAGCGGTTGCATGAGCTTTCAGTAAATATCCATTTTATACAGGCTGAAGAATTTTTTCCTGCGATAGAGGAAAATGATATTGTGATTGATGCATTGTATGGCTCAGGTTTAAACAGGCCATTAAAAGATTTAAGTGCGGCGTTGGTACATCATATTAATAATTCAAAAACGTTTGTAATAAGCATTGATGTGCCAAGTGGGATGTTTATTGATAAAAGCAGTATCGGCAATGCAGTTATAAAGGCTGATGTTACGCTAACATTTCAATGTTATAAATTATGTTTTCTTGTTGCAGAAAATGCAGAGTTTACAGGCAATTTAAAGATCCTTGATATTAGTCTGCATGCTGATTTTCTGCATGCAATAAATACAACTTATCAGCTTATAAGCAAAGCAACTATTCAACAGATTTATAAGCCGCGTAAACCATTTTCACATAAAGGGAGTTTTGGCCATGCTTTAATTATTGCTGGCAATACAGGCAAGATGGGCGCAGCACTTATGGCAACACATGCATGTTTAAGAACAGGCGCAGGTTTAACTTCAGTAAACGTTCCTGAAAAATTTTTAAACGCAGTGCATGCTCAGTTGCCGGAAGCTATGTGCAGCCTGCGGAATGAAGATTTAAATTTTGAAAAGATCAATGCGGTTGGCATTGGGCCTGGCTTAGGTACTGAAAAAGATGCGCATGATGTAATTGAAAAAACATTAAAGCGGTTCACACAATCAATGGTTATTGATGCAGATGCGCTTAACATCTTATCAAAGAATAAAGCATGGCTGAACCAGCTTCCTGCTGAAGCAATATTAACGCCGCATCCAAAAGAATTTGAACGGTTGTTTGGTGAAGCTAAAAATGATTTTGAAAGAATGGAAATGGCTTTACAGCAATCAACCAAATATAATTGCATTATTATTTTAAAGGGAAGATATACATTGATTGCAAAAAAAGGTGAAGGATGGTTTAATACAACCGGTAATGCCGGCCTCGCCAAAGGCGGAAGCGGTGATGTTTTAACCGGCATCATTACAGCGTTGCTTGCGCAAAAATATGAACCTTTACGTGCAGCCATGTTTGGCGTTTATCTTCACGGGCTTGCTGCAGATTTTGCTTTGCAAATACAATCTATGGAAAGTATGCTTGCCTCTGATGTTGTTGATAATTTAAGTGCAGCATTCAATAGTTTATAACTCTCCGGATTTTTATAACGCTGAACAGTACAATATTTCACCTTAACATTTTAATAATGTTGGCTTTTTTAGATACCAATATCCGGTCATACATATTGTGAAAGCATTTTCAAATTTCAAAAACTTACAATTCTTCTATCAGTTACCTTTGCCGCTCATTTTTTTATATGAGAGATAAGAATACGATAGTTGGGATTGTTTTACTGGCAACTTTATTTTTTGTTTTTTTCTGGTATACTAATAAAGAACAAAGTGCTTATATGGCGAACCAGAAGCATATCCAGGATTCGCTGCACCTTGATTCACTGGCTAAAATTACACCTCAACAAAAGGCGGCTGCAAAACTGGATTCTTTACATAATGATTCACTATCGAAATTAAATACTGCAGGAAATTTTGGAAATGCTGTGAATGTGCCGGAGCAATTAATTACAGCAGAAAACAACTTAATGAAAGTAACTTTTACAAGCAAAGGTGGAAGAGTGAAATCTGTTGAACTTAAAAATTATAACTCGCAAACAGGAGGGAAGGTAGTATTGGGCGAAGGTAATAGTGATGGCATTGGCTATAATATTAATACCGGTACAAACCACGCTGCCTCCACTACAGAAATGAATTTTACTGCATCGCAACCGGTGAAAAATGCTGACGGCAGCCAAACCATTCAGTTTACTTTAGAGGATTCTTCAAATGCCGGTATTACGCATCAATACATAATAAAACCCAACAGTTATTTGATTGACTGGAATATTCAACTGAATAGTGCCGCCGGCTTGCTTACAAATAACACAATGAATTTCCATTTTGTATCAGAACCAATGCAGGTGGAAAAATCTGTTGACTATGAACGGCGCATGAGTAATGTTTGCTTTTCTGAAGGCAATGAGTTTGATTATATATCCTCAAAAACTGACCACACGTTTGAGAAACCCGTACAGTGGGTAAGCGCTGTTCAGCAATTTTTTAATTCAACACTTATTGCAAAAAATAATTTCAATAATGGGAAAGTACTCTGGACGCGTAAAGCCGACAGCAGTACATCAATTGGTGTGGTTGATGCAACGTTGCAAATGCAGGTGCCTGCTGCATCTTCAGTAAATATTCCAATGCAATTGTATTACGGCCCGAATGATTATAAAACATTGCAAAACGCTGCGCCGGAAATGGATGGGATCATAAATCTTGGCCGGGATATGTATTCATTTGTGCGGCCTATAAATAAATATATTGTAATGCCGGTATTTAATTTTTTCGCGGGCTTTATTTCAATATATGGTTGGGTAATTGCACTACTGACAATTTTTATAAGGTTGGTAACTTCTCCATTGGTTTACCGCAGTTATAAAAGCGGCGCAAGAATGAAGCTGCTTAGACCTGAGCTTGATACATTGCGTAAAAAATTCGGAACAGATCAGCAAGGCTTTGCTATGGAACAAATGAAGTTATTTCGGGAAGCCGGTGTAAGCCCTTTAGGCGGGTGTTTACCACTGCTGTTGCAGATACCAATATTCTTTGCATTGTATAGTTTTTTTAATTCCAACATAAGTTTAAGAGGCCAGCCTTTTTTGTGGTCAAAAGATCTTTCTACTTATGATATTATTGTGCAATTTCACAGCAAAATATTTATAATTGGCGATCACATAAGCTTGTTTGCATTGCTTGCTGTAAGTACAAGCTTTCTTATTTCTATTTATAATATGAACATGACGCCGCAAGACCCCAATAACCCGGCGCTTAAATACATGCCTTATATTTATCCTATATTCATGATACTTATTTTTAATTCACTGCCATCGGCATTAACGTGGTATTATACAGTATCCAACCTTATTACTTTAGGCATTCAATTCATCATTCAGAATTATATTCTTGACCACGAAAAAATTCTTGCTCAAATGCATGAACGCAGAAAAGCGCCTAAAGTAAAAACTAAAAGCAAGTGGCAGGAACAATATGAAAAAATGGTGGAGACACAAAAAAAGGTTCAGCAATTGAAACAGCAAACCCCAAAGAATAAAAAATAATAACTTTATTACATAAAAAATTAAAATGAAAATATTTTTTTTGAATTTATGCTTTTTGATTTGCTGCCAATCTTTTTCACAAACATCAACTGCTTCTATTGGTGATGATTTTAAACTAATGAGTAGTTATAGCGGAGGTAATGCTAACGGGTATAGTGTAATTCCCACTTATAAATCAAATAACATAGAAGGTTCTCCTTTTTTTTCACCAAACTGGATGCCCGGGTCAGTAACAACTAAGGATAGTAAAGTATTCAGCAGCCAGCTTTTATTTATGTTTGATGAATTTGATAACAGCCTGTATTATAAAAAAAATGATACAGGCGCAACGATGAAAATTGACCTTAACCAGGTTTCTTCTTTCACACTAAATTCTGACAAGCCACATTTGTTTATGCCTGCAGATTTTTTTAGCAAGGATTATACAGGACAATTTTTTGAAGTGCTTGTGTTTAATAACAAATATTCCCTTCTGAAACTTTCGCAGATAACTTTACAAAAACCAGCCTATAGCGAAATTAACCAGGTAGTTAATAATGAACAATCATCAAAATTTGTAACTAAGGTTTCTTATTTCATTTATACTAATGGGGTTTTGCAACCGGCAGAACTTAAAAAGAAAAGTTTTCCAAAAGCACTTAATGGCAGTGATGTTGATAAAGCCGAAGCCTATATAAAAAACAATAGCGGCAATTTTAATGAAACTTACGTTACAAATATGATTGATGAAATTAATAAGCCGGGCCAGTAAAACTAATATGATTCTGTAAAGAATTATAAATAATTTCTGTATTTTTATCGTATGCGAAAGGTTGCTGACATATTGAAACGAAAAGGAAACCATGTAGAAACTGTTCAATCAGAGCTCACAGTAATTGAAGCACTAAAATTAATGGCTGATAAAAATATCGGTTCAGTTGCTATAGTTCAAAATCAACGATTTGTCGGCTTAATGACAGAACGTGATTATTCGCGTAAAGTAATATTGAAAGGCCGGTCTTCAAATGAAACTACAGTAGGGGAGATTATGACTTCAGACTATCCTTCAATTACAAAAAATGACAGCATAGAACATTGTATGGAGCTTATGTCTAAACAAAATCTCCGTTACCTGCCTGTAATTGAGCAGGATAAACTTTCAGGCATTATTTCTATTAATGACGTTGTTACCGAAACTATTCTTACACAAAAAGAAACCATAGAACATCTGCACAATTACATTCATTCTTAAGCTTTTTCCTTCTTAAAACTTTAAATTTTACAAGTTTTTTTCTTAACTTTGCCGCCCCGAAATAAAACAACGGGAATTTTATCATGAGTGAAAATAATATTGTTAACACGCCTGGCGAAGAAGCAGGCACAAACGCTGATGTACAGGAGCCTGCAAATGCTGAACAAGCAGAAGCAGCTACAGCGACAACAAATGCACCTGCAGCAGAAGATAATAATTCTTCTGAATCAACACCGCAGCCCATCATTGAAAATTCAGTTACCGAATCTCTTCCGCAACCTGTGGAAGAAAAGCTTGCAGCCCACGATGATTTTGACTGGAGCGTTGACAAGCGTAATGTTACTCATTACACTTCCGATGAAAAATTGAAGTATGATAAAGTGTATGAAAACACTTTCGTAACAATTGAAGATGGAGAAATTGTAAATGGCAATGTGGTGGCATTAACAAAAACTGATGTTGTAGTTAATATCGGTTTTAAAAGCGATGGCCTTGTTTCATCCAATGAATTTCGAGATAATCCTAGTCTTAAAATTGGTGATACAGTTGAAGTGATGGTGGTTGAAAAAGAAGACCGTGATGGCAACCTTCATCTCAGCCGCAAACAGGCACGTGTATTTCGCGCATGGGAAAGAATTGTTGAAGTACACAAAACAGGAGAGGTGGTTACCGGTTATGTTACCAGTAAAACAAAGGGTGGCTTAATTGTAGATGTATTTGGACTGGAAACATTTTTGCCAGGTTCACAAATTGATGTGAAGCCTGTAACTGATTACGATCAGTTTGTAGGCAAAACAATGGAATTTAAAGTTGTAAAAATTAATGAAGCTATAAAGAATGCTGTTGTATCTCACAAGGCATTAATTGAAAGCGATATTGAGGCACAGCGTGCAGAAATAATCAGCAAGCTTGAAAAAGGCCAGGTGTTGGAAGGCACAGTAAAGAATATTACAGATTTTGGTGCGTTTATGGATCTTGGCGGGCTTGATGGCTTGTTATATATCACAGATATTTCATGGGGCCGCATTTCTCACCCGAGTGAAGTAGTGAAACTGGATCAGAAACTTCAGGTTGTTGTACTCGATTTTGATGATGATAAAAAACGCATAAGCCTTGGATTAAAACAGCTTACACCTCATCCATGGGATGTATTACCTGAATTTATACATGAAGGTGCAACTGTTAAAGGTAAAGTGGTAAACATTGAAGATTATGGCGCTTTCCTTGAAATTCTTCCCGGCGTTGAAGGCTTAGTACACGTAAGTGAAATAACATGGGCAAATACACCTATCAATGCAAAAGAATTCTTTAAGCTTGGTGATGAGCATGAAGCAAAAGTTGTAACACTGGATAAAGACGCACGTAAAATGAGTCTTTCGATCAAACAACTTACTGAAGATCCATGGAATAATATTGAAACTAAATATCCTGAAGGCAGTAAACACAAGGGAACCGTAAAAAATATTACGCCTTATGGTGTATTTGTAGAGCTTGAACCAGGTATTGGCGGTATGATCCACATCAGCGATTTAAGTTGGCTAAAACGTTTTAACCATCCTGGTGAATATACAAGAACAGGTGAAGAAATTGATGTGCTCATCATGTCAATTGATAAAGAAAATCGCAAACTTCAGCTTGGTCATAAACAACTGGAAGAAGACCCATGGACAGCATTGCAGGATACATTTGCTGTTGGAAGTGTACATGAAGGAACTGTTACCAGGAAAGATGACCGCGGCGCAATTGTTCAGTTACCTTACGGCTTAGAAGGTTTTGCACCTAACCGCCATTTGATTAAAGAAGATGGTAAAAGTTTGGTGGCAGATGAAACTACGCAATTCATGGTAATTGAATTTGACCGTAATGAGAAGCGCATTCTTGTTAGCCATACTAAAATATGGGAGCAGGCAAAGGTACAGGAACAGGAATCTGCTAAAAAAGAAGCTAAAGCAGAATCTGACAAAGCACGCAAAACAGTTAAGACCATTCAGAGTAAAGTTGAAAAAGCAACACTTGGTGATCTAAGCGCTTTGGCTGAAATAAAAGAAAAACTAAAGAAAGAAGAAGAAAAATAAATTCTTTCAATAAATAAAAAAATCCCGCAAACACGCGGGATTTTTTTTATGCTTAATAAGCTCTGTATTAAAAAATATTATTCGCATCATCATTATTAAACTGAATAATATCGGGCTCGCGCACATAATTAGTATTATACCGAAACTGAATATTAACAGTTAACCTTCCCATAAACTGCTTCATACCATAAGCAGTACGCGGAAAATATTCAAACCGTAACTCAGCTGTTCTAAATACAAGATTTTCATTTCTTGTTCTTAAGCCACCACCTAATCCGTAATACCATGTTGGTTGATTTGTTACATTTTTTTCAGGTGTAAGTGCAGCAATATCCGCAAAAACAAAAGGAGAAAATTTAAACCCAAAAACTTTATAATTTATAAAGCTTATTGTTTCTGAGCGCAGGCTTATGCGCTGATCTCCCTGTACAGAATCTGCTGTAAAATACCTGATTCCAAAAGTATTATTTATGCCTAACGGTTCAAGCCCCATACGGTTAAAAAGTCGCGCATACGAAAACCTCATGTATTGCCTGATTTTTAAATTTTTAAATTCAAAGGGCCTGCTAAAACCGGCAGCGCCAGCCAATATACCTGCATCCTGGAATTGCCAGTGATTAAAAAAGCTTCCTGCGCGCAAAAAATACTGTACAATATCTCCCTTATTATAAATAAGATACCGGTTGACATCCACACCAATATAAGGACGGGAAAGATACGATTGTTTGTACCAGCCACCTGTTACTGCTACATTATATCCATGAGGAATATCTTCAGTATTACCAAAGCCATAGAGATAATTTGTTTTATAAAATTCCTGCTTAAAAAAAGTTACCTGACCAAGCACTGCCTCCCTATCGTTAAACCGGAAAATAAGCTTATCAGCAACCTGGTGAGGCGTTCTAATAAAATTTGAATTGAAATAACGAAGACTTACAAATTTTCTGTCAACATAAGTTTTGTTAATAAGGTACTTTTTTACATCAAGATTATAACCAACCCATGTATCAAACAAACTATAATGGTAATCATAAAAATTATCGGCAGGTTTACCGTAATTATTGAATGTTTCAAAATCACCTAATATTAAGCCGCCGGCAAAATGTGAGTATAGTGAAACAAGATTTCGCTGTAAGGAAAAAGCAAGAGCATGTTGGTCATTTGTTCCATCGCGCAGATCAGCACTGATGTTAGAATAACTAACTGATGCATCTATAAAACTATGTGCTACATTAAATTTTGTGTACATAAGGCCAACGCCGGATGCCGGATTCCTGTTTTTCTCCACTAAAACAGTAGCCTGCAGGCTTTGCGCAGCACCAAACAGGTTTACATCTTCTACTCTTGCTTTAAATTTACCAGTACTTGCCTGGTTTAAAACCACATTAATACTAAATATATCTTTTGTTATTACATAAACATCAACAGAATCTGGCGAACCAGTTTTAGGTTGAATTATAATACGTGCATCCTGGATATAATCAAGAGAACGCAGGTAACGTTCATTATCTGCAAGCAGGTAAGCTGAAACAGGTGTGTTTACTTTTATAAAAAGATCCTGGCGAATTGCCCATTCCTTTGTTGTATTATGCAGTGAGTTTAAAAGCCTGGTTCCAAAATAATTTATCCGGTTTGCAGTATCAGTAAATGTTCTTTCAAATTTATATTGATTGATGATTATATGCCTGATAATTTTCCCTTCATAAGGTTTGAAGGCAGTTTCGCTTTTTGTTGTTAATAAACCTTGCTGATTTATTGTATCTGAAGTATTGCGTTTAAGAAAACGCATGGCATAATGAAAAACATTTGTTTTAGAAGCAGCTTGGGCAGAATCTTTTTGCTGGCAATCAGCATATAAAAAAAACAGCAGCAGTAAAATTGTTGTTGAGGATCTTAGAAAATATTTCACACTTAAAGTAAGCGGTTAAAAAATAATCTTATTGCATAAACACTCCAATTTAAGGAATATAAGTTTTAAGCAAATCCAAAAAATTACTGCGGTTTATCATGCATGCACCAAGGCTTTCCAAATGGCTTGTATAAAGCTGGCAATCTATCAGTTGAATATTTTCTTTCATTAATTCGCGAACATAGCTTATAAATGCGAATTTGCTTGCATTTGAAACCAGGCTAAACATACTTTCGCCAAAAAAAACTTTTCCAAGCTTTACTCCGTATAAACCACCCACAAGCTCATTGTCAAGCCAAGCCTCTGCGCAATGAGCATAACCGTGGTTATACAAATGAATATATGCCTGTTCAACGGCGTCTGTAATCCATGTGCCTTGCTGGTGGCGTATTATCGTTTTGCAATTATGAATAACATTACTAAAAGAACTATTTATTTTGAATTGAAATTTATTACTGCGCAAAACCTGTTGCATGCTTTTGCTTACCTGTAATTCATGCGGAAATAAAACAAAACGCGGATCAGGGCACCACCAAAGCGGTAGTTCATCTTCAAACCAGGGGAAAATTCCTTTTCTGTATGCAAGTAATAATCTCTCTTTACTTAAATCTCCGCCAATAGCAAGCAAGCCGTCTTTTGTAGTATTTCCAGCGGGTGGAAACCATAATTTATCGTCAAGAATTGAAAAAGACATGAAGGAGAGAAGTAAGGTTTTTCTAAAATCAATGCTGAACCATTTCTTCAATGGTTGCGTTTATACCACGATCTGTAATTGCTTCACGCATAGGTTTAAGTGTTTCGTAATCGCCCTGTTTTACAGCATACTTGCCGTTAAAATGTATAATGAAAGCACATTGCTCTGCCTGTTCTACCGTATGGCCACAAATATTAACGAGTGTTTCAATCACCCATTCAAAACTGTTCACATCATCGTTCCAGACAATCAGGTTAAATGAAGTGGTTAGTACATCCAATAAATCTGTTTCAAACTCTTCTGATGTATGTCCTGCATTCACTGTAACAGCTTTCATACTGCAAATTTAGACTATGAATTTTATTTTATATCCATCTTATTTAAAACCGCAGAAACTATGCGATCTTTTTTCTGCAAGTCTTTTTGAATGATGATGTTTGAAAATCCTTTCTCTTTCAGCAAAACTGCAATTTGCTTACCCATCGTTTCATTTATCTCAAAATATAGTTTTCCCATATTTACCTTCAAATGTTTTAAGCTAAAATCTGCAATAGCCCTGTAAAAAAGCAACGGATCATTATCAGGAACAAATAAAGCTGTATGCGGTTCATACAATAAAACATTCGGAAGCATTTTATCTGCTTCGTTCTTTTTTATATATGGTGGATTACTTACAATAACATCAAATTCATGTAAAGTTTTCTCTGCAGAAAAATGCAGGATGTCTGTCTTGAAAAAATGAATATCAACACTATTTTCAGCAGCATTTTTTTTTGCAATATCTAAAGCTTTTAAATTGATATCCAAGGCATAAACATTTGCTGCCGGTAATTTTTTTTTAATTGCAATAGCAATGCATCCGCTACCTGTTCCCACATCAAGGATCGTATACTTTTTATTGGGTAATTCTGAAATTATAGCTGCAATCAATTCCTCTGTTTCAGGTCGCGGAATTAAAACATGTTCATCAACGTACATTTTCATTCCTGCAAACCAGGCTTCCTGCAAAACATACTGTACCGGTTTATGTCGCATCAACTGCTCTGTATAAATTTGCAGTTGTTGCTCCTGCAGTTTTGTAAACAATAATTCTTTATTGATCAATCGCTGGGTTTTGGTAAAGCCAGTAATATGTTCCATTACCATGTCGGAAATTTGTGCAGCTTCACGGTCAGTATATATTTTCAATAACCTGCCATATAAATCTTTACCTGCCTGCAAAACGATCATAATGCAATGTAGCTATTTAATTATTTTTGAAGAATGCTTCAGCAACACGAGGAATACATGCACCGCTGCTTACAACTGGCTAAATTGGGTGTGGGAAATGTGGCGCCTAATCCAATGGTTGGTGCAGTACTGGTGTATGAAAGCCGGATTATTGGAGAAGGCTATCATAAACAATATGGTCAGGCACATGCAGAAGTTAATTGCATTGCTTCAGTTAAAGATGCCGATAAACATTTAATAGAAAGATCAGTTTTATATGTTTCGCTTGAACCTTGTTCACATTATGGAAAAACACCGCCGTGCAGTGCACTTATCATCCATAAAAGAATTCCAAAAGTTGTAATTGGCTGCAGAGATCCTTTTAAAGAAGTTTATGGAAAGGGAATAGAAAAATTGAAAGTAGCAGGCGTTGAAGTTGTTACTGAAATTTTAGAAAATGAATGTATTGAATTGAACAAACGTTTCTTTACTTTTCACATAAAGAAGCGACCATATATTATTCTAAAGTGGGCGCAAACTGCTGATAATAAAATTGCTCCAAACGACAACAAACGACTAATAATCAGCAATGAATATACAAACAGGATTGTACATAAATGGCGCTTCGAAGAAGCTGGAATCCTTGTTGGAACGAATACAATTATTGCAGATAATCCTTTATTGACAAATCGTTTATGGATCGGCAAAAATCCTGTAAGATTGGTAATTGATAATGAATTAAAGCTACCGGCTACAGCAGGAATTTTTAATAATGATGCATCAACAATTGTTTTTAATTTAAAAAAAGAAACGATTGATGTAGAAACTATACTACAGGCAAACCAGGTGTATTATTATAAGATAGAAAAAAGTAAAAGCGTGACAGCACAAATTGCTGAAGCCTGTTATGCATTAAATATTCAAAGTATTTTGGTTGAAGGCGGAGCAAAACTGTTGCAGTTATTTATTGATGAAAAACTTTTTGATGAAGCAAGAATTATTACGAATAAAAAAATGAGAATTGGAAAAGGCTTAGAATCGCCCAGGTTTTATGAAAAGGAATTGGATAGCAGTTTTTCATCGGGAAATGATTTGATTAAAATTTATAAAGCTAATTCTTTTTTCCTATAATTAATATTATGTTAAGTAGCCCGCACAGGGCTAAGAAGAAAAAATAAAAGCCCCGCTTCTTTTAGACCAAAGGAACTTCAGGTGCTATTGAGTGATTTGTAAGAACGGGTTTGATTAAAATAAAAAGAGCTAAGGTGGAAACCAAAGCTCGCTTTTTTAACCCTAAACCCTTAAACCAAAATAAATATACGCATTTTATAAATTCCTGTTTACTGAAATTTGAAAACGGTTTTGATTAAGGTATTTCTATAATAATCTTCTTGCTAAGATAATTAAGCGTAATTCTGAAATTACATAAGAAGTTTGCGCATCCTAATAAAACCGGAACATTATCATGGTCTGTACAGCCGACTAAACATTGTTTACTTTTCCAAACTATAGTTTTGCGGTCTGGTGACATAAGTTGTATTTTAAAAGGATGTTTCCATAAATCAACTTTAGTCTCACCGATACCTTGATTAGAACAAAACTCTGCACTATCGCTTTTTAAATCATGTTTAAGTTGCTCTGCAATAAATTTGGGGAAAAGACATTCATCTGCACCTGTATCCAATAAACCGAATATAATTTGAGAAAGATTATTGATAGGATTAATAATAACAATGGGTAATAAAGGACGATAAATCTCCTTATCAACTTTTACAAATGAATATACATGTGTTTGAGCCATTAAAAAAAACAGCTATTACCTTCGATTGGTACGAACATCAAAGCGTACTCCTGCGTAATTTTTTCAGCCTCTTGTATTGTTTCGAATGGAGTTTTACCTTCAGATATTACTGCATCATTACTATCTAATGCAATCCATCTTGAATCAGGATTCTTAGGAGTTACAATAAAAGGGTTATTATTTGTATCTTTTGTATCAGGCTTCATATAGGTTTCGAAATGTGTTACGTTTATGCAAGTAGGTAACTTTCTAAATAGCAGTTCTTGATAAAATCTTGTATATACATGTAATAACGTGCTTTTTTTAAGAATGAATACATCCACTCATGTAATTTTTATTTTTTAATATTAAAATACCTGATTATCAGTATAGTATATTTAGCATGTTTGGTTAGTAAGTTTTCCATTAACTAAGAAATATAGCAAAATAATAGGTATATTAATTTCAGCCCGTGGAGAAATCTTAACAAAATGTAACATTATAACCACTATTTTTTAAAGTGTACT
The DNA here is from genome assembly GCA_013285855.1 of Bacteroidota bacterium. Classification (GTDB taxonomy): domain Bacteria; phylum Bacteroidota; class Bacteroidia; order Chitinophagales; family Chitinophagaceae; genus Parafilimonas. The sequence goes on along the minus strand of JABDGW010000032.1, from coordinate 3,221 downwards.
ATTTACACTTAATATATATTTGCGTCCCCGTTTTAAAAAGCACTTATTGTAATCATGAAAAGCGCCTCTTACTAAGTAAGGGGTTTTTCTATTTATATAGTCGTTCAATTTCAGCAGAGGAGAAATTCCTATCAGAATTTCATTTGTTTCTTTTTCAAAGAAAGGGCTATAAAGAATTTATTTTTTCTTCGCCATCCCTTCCCCTCAGCTCCCGGAAATTTGTAAGAAGAAATATACAAATTTCCTTCGCCCCAATATCCGCTACTCAAACATAATATTGGTGTTATCGTCCTTCGCTGAATAATATTAAAATGGCGGGGCTTATGAAGGATTTTTCTTAGGCAACTAAATTTGCATTTATGCCAGAAAAATCCTTCATAAGCCCCGCAAAAGGACAGCTACAGCCGATAACAAACTTTTATGTTAAGTAGCCCGCACAGGGCTAAGAAGAAAAAATAAAAGCCCCGCTTCTTTCCAACCCTTTCATATTTATTTAAGGGTTTTTATTTTATAAATAAAATCGTGTATTATTTAAAAAGAGCTAAGGTGGAAGCACGATATTTCAACCTAAACTTTATACCAAAATAAATATACGTGTTTTATAAATTCCTGTTTACTGAAATTGAAAAAGCGGGAACGATTATTTGAAAGCCGCATACTTTAATGGTCAATTGTTAAGATTGCGATTGCCGTTATATTTCGAGATAAGTTTTGCGATAAAGTAAAAGATGCCAACAACAATTACCACTGCTGCAACCATAAATACTAAGAGAACTGAATCATCTGAAGCCATTCTTCTAATGTCACTCATATTGATATACACTTAGATTGGATTTATTACGAATTTAAAAACTTTTTTTACAAGCCACTATGCAACTCCGTAAAAGGTTAAGTTCTTTCTGGGAATAGAGTATATATTAGCGGGAACGATTAAAATTATAGGTAGGTTTGTAAAAAAAAAGGCTGTCCCCACAGCCTAAATTCAATATTTAATAGTAATCAGATAAGCACACTTTAATACACAATATATCATGAAATAAAATAGAACTAATTTGTAAAATTCCAGTTATTCTTAAATTCGTAGTACCAATTTAACTCTGCCGACTAACTCAAAACCATATTTGATGGAAAAGGTTTTATCAGAACTTGATAAAATTATCGCACTTCTTAAAGAGGAAAAAGAAAACTATAAGTGCGCTATTAAAAACAACAAAAAATTTGAAGAAGTAAAAGAGATTTATTTAAAAATTAAAGCACTTAAAAAAAGAGCTTTACAATTAAAAATTATCCTTAATTAAGTGATTCTTTGGCTGGCTGTTGATAGGATGAAATAAAATTCACCCCTTTTTTAGTGTAGTTATACTACTGCCTCATTGTATAGTATGTGAGTGTGAGCGCTTTAACTTGATGGCTTCGCATAAACTTGGCATACATTATGATTTAACCTATGAGTTACAATAGATTAAATAAAATAAAAGGCTGGAATTATATGGAGCTTGAATTAGTGAATGCATTACAACTGCTGCATGAGCAAGTAGCTAATACTTTTGAACTTTTTAAAAAGACCGACACATCTGAGATTAAAAATATTGCTAAGCAACTTTATGTTTTATGGGAAGAAATTGATAAAGCGAAAAAGTCGTTTGTAAAAGAATTAAATAACTATTTAGAAAATTAAAAGATCTTGGTGTCCCTGTTAATAACTGCGTTATTAATAAATCTTCTATTTCCTGAGGAACTTGTATTTATATTGGGGCAGCAGTTTTTCACATCTATCATAATCGGATTTTAAAGAGCGGTAAAAATGAGTTGAACATTTGACCTTTCCAATGGAATTGGAACGCTCTACCACTGAGCTATTACCGCTTATATATTATCCCTTTGTAAAAAACTTATAGATGCAAATGGCTGCAAAATTAAGTATACACAAGTTCATGGCAGTGTAAGATTTGACACAATTATTTAAAAAATATTACGCGGGAACTTGTACGAAAAAAAATGATATTAGAAAGCAGTTACTCTAAAACGTGCTTAATATATAACTCGCCTTCGCTACGAAAGCATCTACATTTTAAGACTTGCGTATTAATGCACAGAAATTAACCAGAATTATATAATCCATTTGCAGAAATGCATAAAAATATTCAACCATCAAAGAAAAATATTTTACATAAACTCGATATGCTGCAGGCCCAAATTAATTCAGAAAAAGAAAAGTATAAAAAAGCTATAGAAAATAACCAAAAGTTTGAAGATGTAAAAGTGATTTACCTGAAGATAAAAGAACTTGAGAAAGAAGCCACTACTCTAATGCAGCATGCTAACAAATTACACAATATATAAGCCATCTAATGCCTTGAGGTTTTGCCAACAAGTATGTGCCGATTTATGTTACGATCATTTACTTTCAAAACAAAAAAAGCCGCGTCATCGGCGGCTTCTTCGATAATTTACTTCTAATTAATTTTATTTATAAGAGGCATGCTCGGCATCATACTGTTTATACAAAGCATCATACTTGTCATAATCTTTGGGATTACCATTTGTTTTTGTTTGATCTCTTTTCCAATAATAAATATTGGCAAGATAATCTACCGTTCTGTTTAAGCTGGATGTTTCGGATTTTGTTCTGTCTGTTTTTGCTTTTAGTATCGGGTAAGCCTTTTCAAGCCACTCAGCGGCTGTATCTGAATAAGCCATTTCCTGTTTTGCTATCTCTGCGCGTTTTGCTTTTAAAGCAGCACCTTCTCCCCTGTTAGCTGCATACCTGTCATCCAGTTCGCCATATAAACTATAATAAATTACACCTGTATTAAAAGCATACAAACCATTTGTATTATTCATTTCAAATGCTTTGGCAAAAGCCTGGGCTGCTGCTAATTTTATGGCTACTTTTTGCGTACTATCCAACGCATCTAATTGTGATTTATCTGTAGTGGCAAGCGCCTCTGCATAACTGGTTAGTTTGTCTTCGTTCATATTGCCGGCTGCAACATCCTGCTGATACTTTTCTAACAACACAGGCAAGCTTGCACTCGCAGTCATTGCAGTCATTTCATACTGTGTCCACACAGAATTATCATTTGGATATAATTCTTTTGCCAGGGCAAGATATTTTTTAAAATCCTCATCATTTTTCTTTTCAAAATTATATTCTACTAAAAATTTGTAAATATCTTCATAATCAGGTCCTGCCACTTTTATTCCTGCAAGCTTTGAAT
>JABDGW010000031.1:32263-34426 GCA_013285855.1 Bacteroidota bacterium | reverse complement strand
CACAATAGATGAAAACGGCGACATATTTATTGCAGATGGATATGGAGCACAGTATATATTACAATATGATCAACAAGGTAAGCTGAAAAATTATTTTGGCGGCCGCGGTGATGGAGATATTCATTTTGATAATGCACATGGTATTTGTTTTGATAAAAGAAAGGCAGATATAACATTGCTTATTACAGACAGAACACGCAATTGTTTTAAGCGCTTTACTAAAGGAGGTAAATTAATTGAAGTGATAAAATTGCCGGGCGCCTGTGTTTGCAGGCCGGTGATACATGGCGATCATTTATATGCTGCTTGATGCCATTGATGTTTGTTGTATAAATTTTCTCCTGTTCATATAGCAACTATAATTTTTTTTGAATGATGAGTTGAAGGCTACGCCATGATACCTTTTACCAATTTCCCTGAAACATCAGTTAGCCGGTATCTTCTGCCCAAATGCCTGAAGGTTAATTTTTCATGATCAATGCCCATTAGCGCTAAAATGGTTGCATGAAAATCATGTACGTGAACAGGATCCTGTGTAATGTTATAACCGAAGTCATCTGTTTCTCCATACACACCAGGCTTAACGCCACCGCCTGCCATCCACACTGTAAAACAGCGGGGATGATGATCGCGGCCATAATTATCTTTTGTCAATAAGCCCTGGCAATAATTGGTGCGACCGAATTCGCCGCCCCAGATTACCAACGTTTCATCCAATAAACCCCGTTGTTTCAAATCAGTTATCAATGCAGCACTTGACTGGTCAACATCTTTGCATTGGCCTTTTATTTCTTCAGGTAAATTGTTGTGCCCGTCCCATCCCTGGTGATACAACTGTACAAAGCGAACACCATTCTCACTTAATTTTCTTGCCAGTAAACAATTGGCTGCAAATGTTCCAGGCACTAAACAATCAGGGCCGTATAGTTTAATAATGCTTTCTGGTTCTTTACTCATATCAGTAATTTCGGGAACGGCAGTTTGCATGCGATACGCCATTTCATATTGCTGGATCTTTGCATTGATCTCAGGATCGCCAAACTCTTTGTAAGATTCTTCATTCAATTCAGCCAGTTTATCCAGCATCCTTCTCCGGTCAGCCTTATCCATGCCATCAGGATTGTTGAGATATAATACAGGATTTTCGCCGCTGCTAAATTGTACGCCCTGGTGTATAGAATCTAAAAATCCATTCGACCATAACTTTGAATAAACACCCTGGCCATTGCCTTTTCCTTTTGATAACAATACACAAAATGCGGGGAGATTTTTATTCTCGCTGCCAAGGCCATAGCTCAACCATGCGCCCATGCTTGGCCTGTTGCCTACCTGTGCGCCGGTTTGAAAAAAAGTTAATGCAGGATCGTGATTGATGGCTTCTGTAAAAAGACTTTTTACAATGCAAAGATCATCTACAACGCCTGCAGTATAAGGCAGGAGTTCACTAATGTATGCTTTTGACTGGCCATATTGATTGAACTGAAAAACAGTTCCTGCCAATGGAAATTTTTTTTGATCAGATGTCATGCCTGTTAAACGCTGGCCCTGGCGAACGCTGGCAGGCAGGTCTTCACCGTGCATCTTTTGCAAAAGCGGTTTATAATCGAAAAGGTCAAGTTGTGATGGTGCACCGTTTTGAAAAAGATAAATAATTCTTTTCGCCTTTGGCGCGAATTGAGCCAGTCCTGTAAGCACGGCTTCGTCATCGTTTTTACTGAAAAGATCGGGGATAAGCAGCGAGCCTAACGCAACGCTTCCTATACCAAGGCTTAACCTTGATAAAAACCTTCGCCGGTTTATGTTCAACCCTTTCTCAAGAATTTCTTTTTCCATGATCTTAGTGTGCCTTTTGTGTCTTTGTGTCTTTGTGGTTTTCTTTTTTAACCACGAAGGCACGAAGTCGCTAAGAAATAAATTTTTAGTTGTTTTTACTTCGTTATCGCTTCCTCCATGTTATATATCATCTCAATTGTCTTCATCAACGAAGCGGTTGTATTTGCATCCACCTTATTGTCTTGTGCATATTCGCCTTGTTTCAATGTTGTATCAGCACTCAATTTTTTTTGTTGGAACAACTCCAGTTCTTCATCATAATAGCTTTTTAAAATCTTCAGCTCATTATTATCAGGTGTCCTGCAGATAATCAACCTGAATCCTTTTGTG
>JABDGW010000031.1:0-32253 GCA_013285855.1 Bacteroidota bacterium | reverse complement strand
CGTGATACGCTACGCAAAACTTTTGTGTTGAATCGTGGTGTGTATGATGCGCCAGCACTCGCGAAGCTTCCAGTACAGTTGGGTCATTCATCATAACCAACGCCTGCAAAGGCGTATTGGTTTTTAAGCGTTTTACTTCGCATTGGTCGCGGTTGCTTGCATCAAATATGCCCATTGAAGGCGGCGGTACCGTTAGTTTTATAAATGTGTATATACCTCTTCTGTAAAGAGAATCTCCATGATCCTGTTTATATGCGGCCAATGCGCCACGGCCAGAAGTAGCCTGTTCCCAAAGACCTTTTGGCTGGTAAGGTTTTACACTTGCTCCGCCAATGGTTCTTACCAATAAACCACTACTCGATAATACCATATCGCGTACAAACTCTGCGGGTAGCCGAAAGCGTGGCCCTCTTGATAAATAAATATTTTCAGGATCTATATCTAATTTCTTCTTTGTTATTACAGCCGATTGCCGGTATGTGGCGCTCATCACCATTTGTTTTACCAGCCGCTTAATATCCCATCCATGTTCCATAAAATCAACGGCAAGCCAATCAAGCAATTCAGGATGCGAAGGAAGATCACCCTGCATGCCGAAATCACCAGCGGTTTTTACAATACCCCGCCCGAAAAATTCCTGCCACAACTGGTTCACAAATACACGCGCTGTTAATGGATTATTCTTATTCACCGTCCAGGCTGCCAGACCTAAACGATTACGTGGATATTTAACAGTATCATACGGCATTACAGCGGGTAAAGCAGCAGGAAGAACTTGATATGTTGGCGCATCATACACACCACGATTCAACACAAAAGTTTTGCGTAGCGTATCACGTTCACCCATTACAGAAACCATAAGCGTTGCCGTATCAGGTTCATTGATAAAATTCAACAGTTTTTTCCTGTCTGCCTGCGTTATTTCAAGTACAGGCATTTTACCTGGCTTTGACATAGTTATATCACCTTCAAAGCCTACTTCTTTTGTATTATTAAAAAAAGCAAATAAGGAATAATAATCTTTTTGTTTGAACGGATCATACTTGTGATCATGGCATTGCGCACATTCAACTGTAAGGCCCATGATGCCTCGGCTGTAAGTTTTTGTTTTATCAAGATTATATTCGATGCGATACTCTTCAGGTATTACACCGCCTTCTTCCGTGTATTTATGGTTACGGAAAAAACCGGTTGCGAGGATTTGTTCTTTGTTTGCATCCGGCAACATATCGCCGGCTATCTGCCAGGTAATAAATTTATCATACGAAAGATTTTCATTAAAAGCATGTATTACCCAATCGCGCCATGGCCATTGTGTGCGGATGTTGTCATCCTGGTAACCATAACTGTCTGCATAACGTGCAACATCAAGCCAATGAACCGCCATCTTTTCTCCATAAGCGGTGCTTTGCAATAAACGGTCAACTGCTTTTTCATAAGCATTTGCGCTTTTATCATTTAAGAAATCATCCATTGCCTGTAATGAAGGCGGAAGACCGGTTATATCTTCTGTAACTCTTTTTAATAATCTTTCTTTATCCGCTTCTTCATTAGGCGCTAATCCTTTTGTTTCCATCTTGCTGAGAATGAAATAATCAATTTCATTCTTCACCCATTTTTCATCACTTACTTTTGGTAAGGATGCTTTTTTGGGTGGCGTGAAAGCCCAGTGGCGCTCAAATTTTGCGCCTTGTGTTATCCATTTTTTTATAAGCGCAATCTGGTATTCGTTCAACACGCCCAAATGCGATTCCGGCACAGGCATTTGATAAGTTGGATCAGGAGATGAAATGCGTTTATATAATTCGCTTTCTTCAGGCTTTCCGGCAACAATAGCGAAAGCGCCTTTGGTTTCTTTTAAAGGTGCAAATGCAGAATCGGCAATGTCCAGTCTTAAAGAAGCCTTGCGTTTATTGGCGTCAGGGCCATGGCAAGCGTAACATTTATCTGAAAGGATTGGGCGTATGTCAAAATTATAACTTACAGTTTCGGGCAAAGCATTGTTATTGGCTGCATTCTTACAGGCGTTCATAAAAAACACGGAGATTATAACCCAGGAAATAAGTGAAATTATTTTTGAAATCATGGCGCAATTGCTGGAATTGCAAGGTACAAATAACCTGATAGAATAAATACTGATTTGTTGACGATGATTGTGTGATTTATAAAGACCGCATGCAGCCCTTCCCGATGCATTATGAAAACTGCCGGTTAGGTTGTTTTATATTAGCTTAGAGTAATAACCTGCATATTTGAATTTTTTTTTTCAGTTTTTGCGTTTATCTTGCATGAAGTAAATACTACCTTATGAACAAAATCATTCTTTTTGTACTGCTGCTTGTTTGTGTATCTTTTTTTTCTTTGCCTGCCAAGGCTGGTGATAAAAATGATAATGGTAACAATGGTAATCATTATGGCCAGTATAAAGACCATGATAACCAAGCGAACCAGGTTCCTATTGATGGAGGGATAGCTTTACTTTTTGCAGCAGGAATTGGTTATGGTGTTAAAAGAATTTCAGATAAAAAGAAAAATAAGAGTCTGCATTTAGAAGCATGATGGTATTACGACGGTACTATCAAAAAATCAATCAAATACCTTTTGCTGTTAAATCCTTTTTATTTAAAGGGTTTTTGCTATTTATTGCCTGGAAATCAATTTACCTCTTATTTCTGCAACCGCCAAGAGTTTTAGATCAGCCACTCACTTATTTTACCGGAGTAAGCACTGTAAAAATGCTTAATCTTATTACTGATTCATCAAAATTTACCACCCAAGCAGAGATAAACGAATATGATGCAGATGGCACTATAGAAAAGCAGCCTGTAACAGCTATATTCTACCAGGAACAAAGGGTTTTATCTATTGCAGATGCCTGCAATGCGTTGGAGCTTTTTGTTTTATATGCGGGCTTTATAATTTGTTTTCCTTCAAACATAAAAAGAAAAATATTTTTTATGATTGCTGGTTTGGTCTTCATTTGTTTTATTAATATTTTTCGTTGCGCCGGGTTAACATTAATCTATCTTCATTATCCTCAATACGGTGATTTTTCGCATCACTTCCTGTTTACGTTTATTGTATATGCCTGTATATTTTTATTGTGGTGGCTATATTCAAAAAAACCAGAGGCAGATGTTAAGGCTTAACAGGAAAGCAATATTTTTTATTGGACTTTTTGCTATTGTGATTGTGTATTCTTTATATAATATTTATTTCGATCTTACTTCTGTTCCTGATATTCCTGGTAAATGGAAACATGTAAACAAGCTTTTTTTTGTATTGATTGTTTATACTATTGGTACTATAGCTCTAAAAAAATATACAGTTGTATGGATGATGCAGATATGGCACCTGGTTCACATTGTTTTTATTTCTTTGTTGCTGCTTATTGGTGCTTATGATTGGTATAATGGAAGCATAACAGACCAGCTAAGAAACATTGCTAACTCCGTTCACGAATTTTTAATTTCCCCGGTTCTATATGTAAGTATGGGTATAATACAAGCAAGATTATTGAAGAACAACAAAGCACATAAATAATATTTATATCTCACCTGTATTTAGCCAGCGGGCACAATCTTCGCCGAGATTTTCAACACACATCTTTTCATAACGCTCATTGTCTTCTTTTGTAAGCAGGTCTTTCCATCTGCCGTTAGTGGCTTTATTAATAAATGTATCTGAACCGCCATCCCAAAAAGCACCGCCTAAGGGAACGCTTTTTATAGAATTCTTTTTCATATAATCAAAGCTGCAGTGTTCAAGAATAGCATCCCATTTTGCAGGATCAATATCAATATCAAGAAAATCTGCTATTTTTTTTATTTCACCAGGCATGTCTTCTTTCAGTTTTGCAAAATGAATAAGATGTACGTTGGGCAATCTGCGTAAACTCCACCATGATTTTATATTCTCCCAAAAAGGCCAGAAAGGATAACCGTCTTTATTCAGCCAATCTCTGAAATACTGTACAATATCTTCCGTTGGTCTTTCAATGGGTGGGCCAACACGACCAGGTGTATCGTTTAAAGCCTGGTACCAAAGATCATTTGCATTAGCATGATGGTTATACATACTCCAGACAACATCACGGCCATCTCTTCCTATATAAATATATTTTGCTTTTGGTGAAAATACCAGTGCATCAACAGGCAAATGAGTTTTTATAAAGCGGCGGTGCTGTTGCTGTTGTAAAGCGGGTAACCTTACTTCTTTAGGTGGAATACGCAAATCAAGCCATGGAGACATTTCTGCAACTTCAAGATCTTCTGCTCCATTAAAAATAAGTTGCGATACAATTTGCTGAACCCAGGTTGTACCTGATTTTGCGTAAGTAGCAATTATAATATCATCTTCTCTGAAATCAAAATCGTTCCAGATGGTTGAATCAAAATGATGGTTATGAAATTCACGCGTTTTGCGCGGCAAGCTGATAGTTTCCATGTGGTGGTAATTTGGTTTAAGGAGGTAAGTTAAAAATATAAATCAATAGATAATAACTTTAATGCAGCAGTAGAATGAGATTCATTTTTTATTGTTATGAAAATACCTCGTCAATATCTTCGCAGCATGTTTAATGTACAGGTAAAGCGAACCTCCGCAAGTGATCCTGATTTTATTTATCTTATTTCATTACTCGATCATGAATTGTGGGTTGAATTAAAAGAAGACCAGGCAACTTATGAGCAATATAATAAGGTAGATGATATTTCAACCGGAGTAATTGTTTATGATGATGAAAAACCTATTGCTTGTGGTTGTTATAAAAAGTACGATGAAAAAACTGCAGAAATAAAAAGAATGTATGTTGAGAAAAATTACCGTGGAAAGGGCATTTCAAAAATAATTTTATATGAACTTGAAAAATGGGCAGTTGAAAACAAGCTTCAATATGCTATACTGGAAACGAGTATTCATTTTAATGTTGCAAAAAATTTATATCAGCAGGCAGGTTATTTTATTATTTCAAACTATGATCAATATGCAGGCCTTGCAGAAAGCGTTTGTATGAAAAAGAAACTGCAGTAACCAATGCCTTTGATTTACACAATCACTTTAATTAACACCTTTCTGCTGCATTACATTTGCTTATGCAATACACGCTAAAAAAATCTTTAGGTCAGCATTTTTTAAAAGATGAAAACATAAGCAGCAAAATTGTATCAGCATTAGCCCAAAATTCTTTTGACCAGTTATTGGAAATAGGTCCCGGCGCAGGTGCATTAACCAAATTCCTGCTTCAGTTAAACAATATAGAATTTAAAGCGATTGAGCTTGATGAAGAAAAAATTGAATATTTATTACAAATTTATCCTTTAATAAAAAACAAAATAATACATGCAGATATTTTAAAGGCTGCCATTCCATTTGAAAACAGCTTTGCAGTTATTGGTAATTTTCCTTACAATATTTCTTCGCAAATACTTTTTAAAATTTTAGAGTGGAAAGAACATGTTCCGCTATTAATCGGAATGTTTCAGAAAGAAGTAGCGCAGCGCATAACATCAAAACCAAATAATAAAATTTATGGTATATTAAGCGTATTGGTGCAGGCATTTTATACAGCAGAATATTTGTTTGATGTTCCTGCTTCAGCATTTACCCCGCCGCCTAAAGTTGTAAGTGGTGTTATTGAATTAAAAATTAAAAATGAAAAGACCAATATGAAGAGTGAGGCAGATTTTTTTCTTTTGGTAAAAACAGCTTTTAACCAAAGAAGAAAAAAATTACGCAATGCTGTTCGTAATTTATTTACAGAAGATATTTTGCAGCATGAAATTTTTGACAAGCGGGCAGAACAGTTGAGTGTTGAAGATTTTGCAGCGCTTACATTTAAAATGAACTCATGATTAGAAAAAAAGTAATAGTAACGGCAAAAGTACATGCGTATTTATTAGATGAACTAAAAACGAAAGGATATGAAATTCTTCATATTCCCGCAGTTACTTATGATGAGCTTGGTGCACTGATTCACAATACAAACGGTATTATTGTAACTACAAGACTTAAAATAGATAAGGCGTTAATTGATAAAGCCGATAATTTAAAATGGATAACAAGATTAGGCAGCGGCATGGAATTGATTGATGTGGATTATGCGGAAAAAAAGGGAATTGTTTGTGTTAGCAGTCCTGAAGGTAACCGCAATGCAGTTGCTGAACATACGCTTGGTTTATTGCTGAATCTTTTAAATAATATCAGCAGCAGTTTTGATGAAATAAAAAGAGGCGAATGGCTGCGCGATGCAAACCGCGGCACAGAATTAAGTAATAAAACAGTTGGCATTATTGGTTTTGGGAATACAGGAGAAGCATTTGCTAAACTGCTTTCTTCTTTTAAATGCACAGTGCTGGCGCATGATAAATACAAGTTTGGCTTTGCGCACGATTATGTACGTGAAGCAGAGCCTGCGCAAATTGCACGCTATGCAGATGTGGTGAGTTTGCATCTTCCGCTTACAGGCGAGACATTTCATTATGCTGATGAAATTTTTTTTAAACAGCTTGAACGCCAGCCTGTTTTTCTTTCGTGCTGCAGGGGAAAAGTTACCAGTCAGAATGCCCTGATAAATGCATTAGATAACGGATTTATAAAAGCTGCAGGTATAGATGTTCTGGAAAATGAAAATTTAAGCGCATATTCTTCCGAAGAAAAAAATATGCTTGAAAATTTATACAACAGGAAAAATGTAATTATAACGCCGCACATTGCAGGGTATACACATGAGGCTTTTTTTAAAATGGCAAGAATTGTATTGGATAAGCTTGATGAAAAAAATGTTTTGTAGTACATCTAAAGTTAGTAAAATGATTTTTCCGGACTTTTACTGACTTTCGGGGCTTTCCATCTCCCTTCCTTACTATTGGCATAATTTTTACAACCCAATTTTCTATATTTGTGCTATGCAACGCTGCATTATTTGTGGCGTTGTATTTTTTTTACTCTTTTTAAAATTGAAGAATATGAGTGATACAATGTACGTTTCAAAAGATGCTTTTGAAAGAATGCGGCAGGAATTGCAGCGCATGAAATCTGTTGACAGGCCGGCAGCATCAAGAGCGATTGCAGAAGCAAGAGAAAAAGGTGATCTGAAAGAAAATGCTGAATACGATTCAGCCAAAGAAGCGCAGGGAATGCTGGAAGCAAAAATTGCTTTGCTTGAAAGCCAGGTTGCCAGTTCACGTATTGTTGATGAAAGTGATATTGATACCAGCAAGGTTTCAATTTTAACCAGGGTTACTATTACCAATGTTGCTTCAAAAAAAACAGTTACTTACCAGATAGTTGGTGAGGCAGAAGCAGATCTTAAAGCCAACAAAATTTCTGTTTCTTCTCCTATTGGCCAGGGCTTAATAGGAAAGCATAAAGGCGAAGTAGCAGAAATTAAAGCGCCAAATGGTGTTTTAAAATTTAAGGTTGAAGAGATAACCCTGTAATTTTTTGTTTTATATATTATTAAGCTGCAAATTGTTTTGCAGCTTTTTATTTTGCAAACATTCTAAAATTCATCAATTTTCCAATTCTAAAATTTCAAGTTTCATGAGCATTTTTTCAAAGATCATAAGCGGCGAAATTCCTTCTTATAAAATTGCAGAAGATGAAAAATTCTTCGCATTCCTTGATATTTTCCCCCTAGTGAAAGGCCACACATTGGTTGTTCCAAAAACTGAAGTAAATAATATGTTTGATTTGCCTGAAGATTATTTACAATCAGTTTTAGTATTTGCAAAACCCATTGCAAAAGCAATAGAAAAATCATTTGATTGCAACCGTTGCGGCATGGCTGTTATTGGTCTTGAAGTACCGCATGCACATTTGCATTTGGTGCCGATCAATTCTGCTGATGACTTGAATTTTACAAGAGGGAAATTAAAATTGAGTGATGACGAGTTGAAAGATGCGCAAGCAAAAATTTTACATCAGTTGAATAATGGTTAGCAATGCAGTAATTGCTTTATTGATCACATTAACCTACTTGGGTTTTTTGTAATAAAATCTTCCCATCCTTTAAATGCTTTCTTCTCAATAACAATTCCCGAAGAAGTTGCATAATGGTGGCAAAGCGCAACAGCCAGCGCATCAGTAGCATCTAAAAAATGCGGTGTTTCTTCAATTTGCATTAATCGTTGCAACATTTTAAAAACCTGCTCTTTTGTTGCATTTCCATTACCCGTAATTGATTGCTTTACTTTTTTGGGTGAGTATTCTGTAACGGGTAAAGATGCTTGTATAGCTGCGGCAATTGCTACGCCTTGCGCTCTTCCCAGTTTGAGCATACTTTGTACATTCTTTCCAAAAAAAGGTGCTTCAATAGCAAACATATTAGGCTGGTAAGTTTTTATAAGTTCGCTTACTTTTGAAAATATTATTTCAAGCTTTTGATATGAATCTTTTTGTGAAAACAATTTTAAAACATCCATGTGTACCAACTTTGCTTCATTCGTATTCGTAACTATAACGGCATATCCCATAACAACTGTGCCCGGGTCAATTCCCAATATTATTTTTGAAGACTTGTTCATTATAGTGTGAAAATACTATTTTGCTTTGTTGAACCTTATTAAAAGTTGATGCAAAAAAAAGTTATTTACAACAGGCTGAAGATACTATTGAACTATGTATTGGGGCCGTTGCTGTTTGTAGTACTTGTTTACATCATCTACATCAAAGTAAAAACGCAACCCGATCTTTCTCAAAAAATAGAATTACTAAAAAATGCTTTTTCAAAACAAAATATCTGGCAGTTTGCTTTATTGGTTTTGCTGCTGTTTTTAAACTGGGGAATTGAAGCACGTAAGTGGCAAATATTGATGCGGCCTATACAAAAAGTAAGTTTTTTAACATCTGTAAAAGCAATATTATCTGGCCTTGCATTGTCTTTATTTTTGCCAAACGGTTTTGGCGAATATCCTGCTCGTGCTTTATACATGAAAGAAGGCAATCGTCTTCGTTCCGTTGCTTTAAATGTAGCCGGTAGCATGGCTCAATTAATAGTAACATTAGTAGCAGGTATTATTTCGCTTATTTATTTAAAACAGTACAGTTGGAAAGGTGCCGCTAATATCGAGGGCTTATCAATATTATGGTTGAATGGTATTATATCTATGATAATAATGGGAACAATATTGCTTATTGTAATTTATTTCCGTTTATCATCGCTGACTAAATTGTTTGAAAAAATCCCGTTTGTACACAAGTATAAATTTTTTATTGAAGGCGTTGAAACGTTTCAATGGAAAGAGTTAACAAGAATTTTATATCTCTCATGTATTCGTTTCATTGTTTTTGTAGTTCAATATATATTAGTATTGCACGTGCTTGAAGTAAAGATTGAAGTGATTGATGCCATTTGCACTACCTGTGTTTTGTTTTTGTTCCTGGCTATTTTACCAACAATTCCTTTTGCCGATGTAGGAATACGGAGTGGGGCGGGAGCACAATTATTTGGTTTATTAACGCCCGATGCTTTTGGAATTGTTGCAACAATTGCTATTATCTGGTTTATAAACCTTATAATACCTTCTGCGGCAGGAAGTTTATTTTTGCTTAGTATAAAAATTTTTAAAAAGACTGATAAATCAAGTAAAAAAACGTGAGAAAAATTTTGGTGACCTTTTTCAGTTTGGTGATGTGGTTAAAGCTTTCGGCAGGCGATGATTTTTGCGGCATTCGTAATACAGCTTTTTTACCCAATGAAATTTTAACCTATAATGTTTTTTATTCTGTGATAGGTATTTATTTTAATGCAGGTACTGCCACATTTTCAACAACACTTGAAAAATTAAATAATAGGCCTGTTTACCATGCAGTAGGCGAAGGGCATACGAATTCAAATTATGATTTCATATTTAAAGTGAGAGATAAGTACGAAACTTATTTTGATACTACGCATTTGCAACCAGTAAAATTTATACGCAATGTAGATGAAGGCGGCTATAAAAAACTAGAAAACATAACCTTTGACCAACAAAATAATATTGCCAATACAACCAAAGGTGTTTTTAAGGTTCCTAATTGCGTACAGGATGTTTTAAGTGCTGTTTATTATGCACGTAACATAAATTATAATAAATATAAAGTGGATGATAAAATTCCGTTCAGCATGTTTTTAGATAACCAGGTATATGATCTTTATATCCGTTATCTTGGAAAAGAAGTTGTAAAAACACGTTATGGAAAATTCAATGCCGTTAAGTTTAAACCACTGCTTGTAAAGGGAACTATTTTTGAAGGTGGAGAAAAAATGACTGTATGGGTAAGTGATGATGCTAATCACATTCCATTACGCATTGAAAGCCCAATTGCTATAGGCAGCGTTAAAGTTGATATGATGCAATACCGTAATCTGCGTTATCCTTTATCTTCAAAAATAAGTGTGCGGTAATTATCTGTTTTCAACAAATATATTCTGGTTGAGGCAGAGTGAAGTATAAGCAATTTATTCATAACCAAACCAATGCACCAGAAAAACAAACATTAGTTATACCGTGCTAAATTTCTTAATAAAAATTAATGTAAAAAGATTAAAAAACTCTATATCTTTCTTTTTTTAAATTAATTTTTTTCTTCTTCATACAAAATGCAATTTTAGCTTCACTCAATTTAAACTTCTTACTGTTTAATTTTATATAATCATGAATATAAAAACCAGCCTCGCAATGGATGATACGCTAAGGCTATACATGGAAGAAACACAAGAATATATTGCGCGGCTGAAAGGCAATCTTGTTACAAAAATTTTGATCTCTCAACAAAATAAAAATTTAGAAAGAACAAAGCGGATGGAACTAAATTCAAATATTTCCGCTAAGTATTTGCAGGTAGCAGATGAAGGATTGAAATATAAAAGCAGCATGCCGCATACATAAAAATTTTTCTGTTTATCCAGCCAGTTTACAGGTTTATTATTTTAATAACTACAGATTACAGAGTCGCTTTTTGATAACGGTCATTAAATTCTATTTCGTTATTTGAAGTTTCCATCAAAAGCAGTAAAGCTTTAATAGCTGGTCTAAACGCAGGATGCTCAACTAAAAACTTTAACCTGTTATAGGAAACTCCATTTTTTAAAATTCCTCCGTATTCTTTTTTGAACACATATAAAGAAATAAAATCCTTTATTTCGGTCTTTTTTTCAGCTTCAATTTTTTCATGGTATTCCCAATCTTTAATTACACTCAGGCACCTTAAAAATTTTTTGTCCAAGTCCTTATCTTGTTCATTAAGCATAGCGCTTGATTTTGGCTGTATCTTGCAATTACACTAAGATAATATTTCAGCCATCAATCCAATATTAAGTTTTACTTCTAAGTACTAATTTTATTTTATGAATGAAAGATTGGCGAATAGTTACTGCCGAAAATTAATTAGTAAATACTTATTTTCTATCCGGTAAGATTTCAAAATATATGGATATTATACAGGCTGATTTTTAAAAGATTTTTCAAAATACAATTGTTATATTCTTAGCCTCAGATATATACAAATACATATTTGCACAAAACCCTTTAGCTACGGCAAGGCAAAGTGAACATTTTAAATTGTTACTAAATTTTAATAATCAATTCTTGACTGTTTGTCTGCGATCAGCTTTAATAAAAATAAGCCTATAACTATAACTCCGGCCGTTGCAGCAGCAACAGAAATCGTCTTTTCAGTATGAGACTTTTTTTTCATTTTACGTAGGAATTTCATAAAAGTTTGCATTGAAGTGAAAATACTTGTTCAATAAAATTAGTATATAAAATTAAAGTTTTCCGCAAACATTAATTTATATTTAGTAAAAATTTTCTAAAGTACTTATACTATCCTCTTAATTAAAAATTAATTTATTTCAACAACGGTTTATTTGTATGCAATCTGTGAAACAAAAAATTATTAAAGTTGCTGAAAAACTTTTTTTTGAACATGGAATAGCTAATGTGCGGCTTCAACAAATTGCAGATAAAGCTGGCATAAGCGTTGGGCATTTAGCCTATTATTATAAAAACAAAGAAGCAATTGTTTATGCTGCTTATGAACAGGTTTTTGAGTACATGTCAGGAATTTTGAATACACAAATGGAGCTCTCCCACCTTACAGATTTTGACATACTATTCCGGGCTGTATATCATTTAGGAATTGCCTTTCCTTTCTGTTTCAATAATAAATGGGAAGTTTCCCGGTATCATCCTGACATCGAAAAAAAATGGGAAAATTTTTCAGAAAAAAAACTCATTCTTACACAACAAATAATTGCTTTTCATAAGGAAAAAGGAAATTTTAAACCAGAACCATATAAGAAAGCTTACAAATTATTGGCGCAACAATTGCAGCTTGTTTTTCACTTTTGGATGCCGTATCAAATGTTACGTGCAAAGCCGGTTAGGTATGCATTATTGCAAAATCATTTATGGGGTTTAATTTATCCCCATCTTAGTAATAAGGGCATTAAAGAATACAATAGATTGATATCAGAAAAAAAATATACAATTTCGAAAATTGTGCTAAAATAAATTAGAAAATAATTTCTAAATATAAAAATTACTTCTACCTTAGAAAGTGTTTTCTAACAGCGATTGCTTTTGTATTTAACAGTTTAGAGATTTAGACAAAGTAATAAAATTTTGTATTTTGTTGTTTTGCTGTTGGGCCTTATGAATATCCCTCCGTTAATTGAAAGCAAGCCCTGTTATATTGAGTAAAGTGGTTTTTTCCTATTCAGTTTAATAATTTAAAAATAATTGAAATGGCCAAAAATTCTGTTACCGACGTTCACATTATCTGGATGACATCAGGATTAAGTTGTGATGGTGATTCCGTTGCCATGACAGGTGCTGTTAACCCCAGTCTTGAAGATATTGCCCTGGGTGCATTACCCGGTATGCCCACTGTGCATATTCACAGCCCCGTAATTTCTTATGAGAACGGAGATGAGCTGATGCAATGGTGGTACAAAGCAGAAAGAGGTGAATTAGATCCCTTCGTACTAATATTGGAAGGTTCGGTACCGAATGAAGAAGCTATTAAAGATACAGGAGGCTATTGGGCGGCAATGGGTACAACTGGTCCATTCGGTGAACCCATAACAACGAATAGCTGGCTCGACAGGCTTGCACCAAAAGCAGCGGCCGTTGTTGCTGTGGGCACCTGCGCTACGTATGGCGGAATACCAGCTATGAAAAATAATCCAACCGGCGCTATGGGTCTTCCTGATTATTTAGGCTGGAACTGGAAATCAAAAGCAGGATTGCCCATTGTTTGCATCCCTGGATGCCCGGCTCAACCCGATAATACCACTGAAACACTTTTATATCTTGTATTTCAATTGGCAGGAATAGCGCCAATGATTCCTCTAGATGATGCGCTTCGCCCTAAATGGCTTTTCAGCCATACAGTGCATGAAAGCTGCGACAGGGCTGCGTTTTACGAACAAGGAGATTTTGCAAAAGAATATGGCTCTCATAAATGCCTTGTGCAGATAGGTTGCCAGGGGCCAATTGTTTATTGCAATGTTCCAAAAAGAGGATGGCAAAATGGTGTTGGAGGATGCCCGAACATTGGTGGTATCTGCATGGCATGTACTATGCCTGGTTTCCCTGATAAATTTATGCCATTCATGGATGAAGCAACCGGTGCAAAATTTTCTTCCAATGGAGCAAAATACACTTACGGACCTATACTGCGCATCTTCCGTAATATGACAACAAAGAAGAAGGATACAGAACCAGATTGGAGAAAACCTGGAACAAAAATTAAGAGCGGTTATCAGCCTACGTGGTAAGTTCATTCACAACATTATTAAAACAATAAAAAAAATATTATGATTGAAGAAGCTCCGGTTTCTACAAAAACCAAATCAGGTGTTAGCCAGAATAAACCAAACATTATTATTAAAGAAATGTCCTGGGATCCTATTACACGTATAGTAGGCAGTTTGGGTATTCATTGCAAAATAGATTTCACCAACAGAAAGGTTCAGGAGTGTTATAGCACTTCAATGGTGTTTCGTGGTTTTGATATTTTTATGCGTGGAATTGATCCTCGTGATTCGCATTTTATCACCAGCCGCATCTGCGGTATTTGTGGCGATAATCACATGACCACTTCAGTACTAAATCAAAACATGGCTTATGGTGTAAAGCCTCCGCATCTTGGTGAATATGTTTTAAATCTTGGAGAATCTGCTGACTTTATGTTTGATCATGCTATCTATAATGATAACATGTGTAATGTAGATTTCTGCGGGCAAATGGTTCAGGAAACAAACCCAAGTGTTTATGAAAAAGCAAAACATACGGAAGCGCCAAATGCTAAAATACATGGTTACAATACCATTGCTGATATCATGGATGCATTGAACCCTTTTACGGGGAAATGTTACATGGAATCTTTGCAGGTATCAAGATATACAAGAGAAATGTTTTGTTTGATGGAAGGCCGTCATACACATCCTTCTACTTTAGTTCCTGGTGGTGTAAGTACAACTATAACGCACCAGGTGCTTACAGATTATTATGTACGATTGATGAAGTACATAGAATATTGTAAGAAGATCGTTCCGCTGCATGATGATCTGTATGATTTCTTTTATGAAGCATTGCCCGGTTATGAAAAGGTAGGTTACCGTGATACCAACCTCGTTTGCTGGGGCTCATTTGATAATCCTGATTATTGCGATTATGATTATAAGAATATGACCGATTGGGGACGCAAAAGATTTATCACACCAGGCGTTGCCATCAATGGTGAACTGGTTACAACTGATCTTGTAGAAATAAATTTGGGCATGCGTATTTTATTGGGCAGTTCATATTATGATGACTGGGAAAATGAAAGAATGTTTGTAAATACTGATCCGTTAGGAAATAAAGTTGACCGTAATCATCCCTGGAATAAAACCACCAAACCAAGACCACAGAAAAGAAATTTTGCAGACAAATATACTTGGGTAACGTCTCCACGCTGGCATGATAAACGCACCGGTAAAGATGTTTGCTGCGATACAGGCGGCGGACCTTTTGCAAGGCAGTGGGTTACTGCAAAAGCAGGTTTGGTTGATATTGGATACATCAAAGCAACAGGCAATTCCCTCGAATTTAATTTGCCAAAAACAATGGGTATGCCTGAAGTAAAGCAGGTTTGGAAAGTTCCAAAATGGAGTAATGCAATTGAAAGAGATCGTGCAAGAGCATATCATCAAACATATAATGCATTGGTTGGTTTGTATTGTATTGAAAAGGCGCTTGCCGAAGTGCATGCAGGCCGTACAAAAACATGGTCTTCATTTAAAGTGCCGAACGAAGCGGTAAGCTGCGGACTTCATGAAGCAGCACGTGGTGTAATATCACATCACATGATTATTGAAGGCGGCAAAGTTGCCAACTATCAAATGTTTCCGCCAACACCATGGAATGCAAGTCCGCGTGATGTGAATGGTGTTCCTGGTCCTTACGAAGATTCAGTGCAGAACACACCAATCTTCGAAGAAAATGGCCCTGATAATTTTAAAGGAATAGATATCATGCGTGCAGTGCGCAGCTTCGATCCATGTTTGCCTTGTGGCGTACACATGTATCTTGGTGGGGGCAAGCTGGTTAAATCAACACATACACCAACAGCATTGGCATCGTATGATCATTTAAGAAAATAATGTTTTAAAGCTATTTAATTTAAAAATAATTAATTGCCTAAAACG
Organism: Bacteroidota bacterium; assembly: GCA_013285855.1. Lineage (GTDB taxonomy): Bacteria > Bacteroidota > Bacteroidia > Chitinophagales > Chitinophagaceae > Parafilimonas. The sequence continues at coordinate 16,574 of JABDGW010000031.1, read as the reverse complement.
TCATTCGAATATCACCTGTGGCGTGATATGAAAATGAATGATGTTCAAAGTGATTTATTTAAAAAATAATAAATAACTATCAACAAAACCACTTCGCACACCTTGCCTAACATCGATCGGACATCTGTTCTATAAAGTTTAAACTGTTTGAGTAAACGGTTAAATTTTTAAAAGCAGATTCCCACTTTCGTGGAAAGACGTTGAAGTTTGATCATTATTTTAATAAGCATCATTAAGCCTATGGTATCTTCAACATTAATATCAAAGCTTCGTAAAATAGCAACTCCGGTTCAGGAAGAAGAAATAGAAAAATGTTTTTTCTGTGGTAAAGTTTTAAGTACAGATCACCGTCATCTTGTTGATCTTGCTGCAATGAGATTTATGTGTACGTGTGAAATGTGTATAATAACACAGGCAGAAAGCGGCACATACAAACCATTGCCGCAACGTTCATTGCGGCTTGAAGGTTTTAATATGTCTGATCAGTTGTGGTCAGACTTTTTAATTCCGGTGAATATGGCTTTTTTTGTTGTAAGCGCAAAACGCAACGGAACAGTTGCATATTATCCTGCACCAACCGGCGCTACAGAATCAAAATTAAAAATGGAACCATGGAATAATTTAACTGGGTTAAATCCAATCTTAAATACTTTAACACCTGACCTTGAAGCGTTGCTGATAAACAGGCTTGATGATGCTGGCGAATATTATATTGTTCCCATAGATAGTTGCTATAAACTTATTGGTATGATACGCATTGCATGGAAAGGCATCTTTGGCGGCAAAGAAGTGAATGATGCGATCAGAAATTTTTTTAATGAATTAAAAGAAACGTCTGAACCATGCCCGATTTAAAATTTGAAATCATTTCATCAGAAGTTAAGCCGTATGCAGTAATGCCTTCGCTTTCTTTTAAGTTAAAGATCACCAATCAAACAGAAAACGAAGAAATATACGCAGCAGCTTTAAAATGCCAGGTGATGATTGAAGCAGTGAAACGCACATACGATGAAGATGCAAAAGATAAATTGCATGAGCTATTTGGCGAGCCTTATCGCTGGGATGAAACATTGCGTACTTTTTTCTGGACGATCATTAATATACCTGTTCCAAGATTTTCAGGAAGTACAATTGTAGAAATTATTATTGGCTGTAGCGAAGACCAGGCACTTGCCGCAGGAAAATATTTTTATGCAGTTTCTGATGGAAGTATTCCATTGTCGTTTTTATTCAGTGGCACTTTGTTTTATAAAAATCCCGAAGATAATTTACAGGTGACTTTGGTGCCATGGGAAAAAGAAGCATTACATAAAATGCCTGCACGTTTATGGAGTGAAATGATGGACGAATATTTTCCAAACACAAGATGGGTCAGACTACAGAAAGATATTTACGAAAAGCTTGTACAATATAAATCACAAAGCAAATATCCAACATTGGAAACCTGTCTTGAAACTCTTCTTAATGAAGCTTTAAATGAAAAGCTTGTTGAAAAACAAAATGTATAATGAAGAATGCAGCAGTAAATAACGCAGAATATGTTTTAGAAAATCTTACACGCACACTTTTGTATGAAGGATATTCACTGTATCCTTATTATCGTTCCGCAATAAAAAATCAAAAGCCAATTCCATTCGGTGTTGTTTTTCCTAAAGAGTATAATGAAGATAATCAACATGCACATTCAATAATGCAAACTGGATGTATTGTTGAAGGAATTGATGCGGTTATAAATATTCGCGTTCGCTTTCTGCATTTGATTACAATAAAAATTTTTCAATCTGAAAATAATACTGAAAATTTTCAGCCTGTTTATAGTTTAAAAATCAACAATAATTTTTATCAATGTGGCTGGCAAACTATTGAAAGAAAAATTGATGCAGGCACTTTGCCTGTTGCTGGCTTAATGAAAGAAAAAACAATTCCATTTCATTTTGATAAATCAGAAGAAGAAGAATTGATCTATGATGAACGTAAAAACACTGCCGGAAAAAAAATAAACTTTATTTCAGCAATTGAAGGAACAATAATGATACAAACTGTTCCATTAAAAGATTTGGATAATACTTATAAAATCACTGTTCAAATTCTTAACAATACACCAATTGAAAGTGCAACATCCTTAAAACGCGATGATATTTTAACGCAATCATTTATTTCAACACATACAATATTGAATGCTGAGAATGGAAAATTTATTTCGCACCAGGATCCGCCAGAAAAATATAAACAAGTTATAAATGGATGCAGAAATCTCCATTGCTATCCAATATTGATTGAGGCTGATGATACAACCTTGCTTTCATCACCCATTGCTTTATATGATTATCCGCAGATCAATCCGCAAAGTTCAGGTGATCTTTTCGACAGCACTGAAATTGAGGAAGCTTTGTTACTGCATGTGGGCATGTTGTCTGAAGATGAAAAAAATAGAATTAGTCAAACAGATGAAAAATTAAAAACAATGCTGAACAAGGTTAACAATATCACACCGCAGGAATTAATGAACTTTCATAGTCATTTAAAACAGAAAGAAGAAAATCAAATTGTAAATCAAAATAATAATGTATGAGATCACCAGGTGTAACAGGAGAAGTGCCGGGCGAAACCGTGAAAATGATCAACGGAATTTTATACAGCAAAGCCGATAAGGTTCGATTAAAACTCGGTAAAAAAAGAGCTGATGCTTATGATACAATTTTGAATGATAAAATAGCAACCATTGAAATTATTTATACAGATTATGAAGACAATATTCATCTTGCTGTAACAATGGATGATGATCCGGGACAAGACTTGCAACGCGAATTAGGTATGTATCTTTTTTTTAGTCCTGATGAAGTAGAGCATGTATAATTAGTATAAACTTAGTTTAAAAAGAATTATTTGAAATCAAAAAAATAAATCAAAAATTTAAAAAAATTATTATGGTACAATTGGCATTATATGTAAGGCTTAAAGCAAAGCCCGGCAAAGAAAATGAAATAGAAGATTTTTTAAAATCAGGATTAGAGCTTGTGCAGCAAGAACCTGAAACTATAAACTGGTATGCAATAAAAATGGGTAACGGCAGGTATGGAATTTTTGATACGTTTAATCATGAAGCAGGACGGCAGGCACATCTTTCAGGAAAAGTTGCGGAAGCTTTAATGGCAAAAGCTGCAGACCTGTTTTCTGAAGATCCTGTTATAGAAAAAGTTGATTTGATTGCAGCAAAATAAAATTGACAGCAAATAGCTTAGTTCAAAATAACAACATGAATTCATCATCAACAGAAATGGAACAAACGAAAACATCATCAACAAAGAAAAGAGTTATGATTGCCGGCGTAGGAAATATGTTTTTAAAAGATGATGGGTTTGGTGGCGAGGTGATAAAGAAAATCATACATAAAAAATTTCCTGAAGGCGTGGAAATAAAAGATTTTGGAACGGGTGGGCTTAAGCTTGCGTACGATTTAATGAAAGGTTATGATAGCCTGATATTGCTTGATGCTTCTCCGCGTGGTGAACGGCCCGGTACATTGTATAGAATTGAACCTGATGAAAAAGATTTTAGTACTGATTTGGAACAAGGCGGACCCATTGATCCGCATGGTTCTGATCCGGTAACAGTTTTACGTTTTGTAAGATCTATCGGTGCGTGGCCCGGCAAAGTTTTTATTGTTGCGTGCGAACCGGAGAGTGTGGATGATTTTGAAATCGGGTTAAGCGAACCGGTAAATGCTGCAGTGCAAAATGCAGTTGAATTGGTGGAAGAAATTGTAAAAGAAATTTACGAAGCAAACAAATAAAATACATGAATATTTTTTCGCAACAGGATTTTAATGATGTACAGGAAGTAATAAAAATGGCAAATGGTCAGCATGGAAATATTGCAAAAAAGGAACCAGCTCGCGATGAGCTTGCAGAACTGAACGAACAAAGCAAACGCATACAAGATCTTGTTGAAGAAATTGATAGGTTGCCTGATGAAAATGCAAAAAATCTGATGCAGGAATGTATGCAGGAAGTATTGAGTTTTTATGGTCATGGCCTTGAGAGAATTTTAAAAATTATTTCCAACGGCAACAGCGAAGCAGCAAAAAATATTTATAATAATTTAATTGAAGATAGTTTTATAACAGGCCTGTTGTTGATTCATGATCTTCATCCTCTTGATCTGAAAACACGTTTATACCAGGCGCTCGAAAAAGTAAAACCATACATGGATAGTCATGGTGGCAGTGTAGAAATTGTAAGCCTTGAAAATAATATTGCAAAATTAAAATTGGCTGGCAGTTGTAAGGGTTGCCCATCTTCAGCCAGCACATTGGAACTCGGCATACAACAGGCAATTGAAGAACTCTGCCCTGATCTTGAAGGGTTAGAAGTTGAAGGTGCTGTTGAAGCGCCGCATCTAAAACATAGTTTACCAAAAACAGATGTTGGATGGAAAGTAATAAAGGGCATTGAAGATTTGCAAAATGGCATGTTTAGAATTGTTGAAATCCCCGGTACAAGTTTGATCATCAACTGTGTAAATAATAATCTGTATGCGTATCGCAACAATTGTCCTGCATGTGAAAGATCATTCAACAACGGAACATTGAAGGAAAATATTTTAAGTTGTCAGCTTGGTCATAGTTATGATTTACGGCACGCAGGAATATGTACGGATGATGCGGATTTATATCTTGATCCGTTTCCTTTATTAGAAGAAAATGGAACAGTGAGAGTGGCGGTTGGTTGATGATGAATTATTAGTGAGAATAGAGTTAATAAGTTGATATTATTACAAAAATTCATTAAATAATTAAAGCCCGGCCTTCCTCTCTGCAGGAGAGAGAACGAGGGTGAGGTCAATATGGACAGCAATCTTACACTTATTGTTTTAGCAGGCTTGCTCGCAGGCACTATTCATGTATTGTCTGGTCCTGATCATCTTGCCGCCATTGCGCCATTCACTGCTAATCAGCCAAAGAAAAGCTGGAAAATTGGTATGTGGTGGGGCTTTGGACATTCAACAAGCGTATGGGTTATAGCCATTCTTATTTTTCTATTGAAGGCATTTATCCCGCTCGATGGTTTATCGCAATGGGGCGAAAGAGTTGTTGGCGTTGTGCTGATTGGTTTAGGTGTTTGGGGCATTCAAAAAGCATTCAGTAAGCGTGTACATTTTCATGTGCATGAACACGAAGGCATACAACATGCACACTATCATTTGCATAGTGTACAAACAGCGCATCAGCATATTGAAACAAAGCCGCATCACCACACACATGCACCAATGAGTATTGGTATTATACATGGCTTTGGCGGCGGCGCGCATCTGATTGCAATTATTCCTGCATTGGCATTGCCGGGTCAATATACTGCAGCAGGTTACGTAATTGGTTTTGGCGTTGGAAATATTTTTGCAATGATATGTTTTGCATGGCTCATTGGTTTGCTGCAGCAAAAAATTATTCACCGCTTTGCAAAAGGCTATCTATGGATGCAATTAAGTTTTTCAATGCTTGCAATTGGCGTTGGCATTTTTTGGCTGGCTTTAAATTTTTAAACAATGCATGAAGTTTCAATTTGTCAAAGTATTATAAACGCTGTGGAAGAAGAATTTCCTGAACAGTTGGAGAACATTCGTGAAGTGCATTTGAAAGTTGGGTTACTTTCCTGTGTGCAACCTGAATTTTTGCAACAGGTTTATAAAATGATGACTGCAGACAATGAATTGCAACGTTCTGTTTTAAGTTTTGAAAGAACAGAAATAAAAGCGGAGTGCGAAAGCTGCAGGCAAAATTTTAAAGTAGAAAATTATGTATTCGTTTGCCCCGTTTGCAACATACCTTCAAACAATATTACTGAAGGCAATGAATTGATAATTGATAAAATAATTTTAGAAGAATTTACTTATGAAGAAGTTAACCAATAAAGCAGCCGGCACATTAAGAGCACATGATATTTCACTCAACCTTTTAAAGGCAAATGATTTGGTTGCCGAAATGATACGCAGCGATATGCAGTGCAGAAACATTTTATTACTGAATCTTGTTTCATCACCGGGCAGTGGCAAAACATCTTTATTGGAAGAAACAATAAAGCTTTTAAAAGATGAAGTAAATATTGCAGTGCTGGAAGGCGATTTAGAAACTGAGCGTGACGCAGACCGTATAAGAAAGCAAGGTGTTCCTGCTTTGCAAATTGTTACTGGCGGCACTTGCCATTTAGAAGCGCAGATGATTCACCAGGCTTTACCAAAAATAAATCTTGATAATGTTGATATCCTCTTCATTGAAAACGTTGGAAACCTTGTCTGCCCTGCATCTTATGATTTAGGTGAAGACATTCGTGTTACGCTTATCTCGTGCACAGAAGGTGATGACAAACCTAAAAAATACCCAAGCATGTTTCTCACAACAGATATAATGCTCGTAACAAAAACTGATTTATTGCCTTATGTGCCTTTCTCTGTTGAAGCAGTTACAAAAGATGCAGAAGAAGTGAATGCGAGCATTCAAACATTTGTTTTGTCAAGCTATAAAGGCAATGGTATGAGCGAATGGTGTCAATATTTAATACAGCAATTAGAGCAGAAGCGTGAAAAGAATTCAGTAAATGCAGCTTTATAAAATACATATTATTGGTGCAGTTCAGGGCGTCGGTTTTCGCCCTTTCGTGTATCGTTTGGCTAATGAAATGCAACTGAAAGGTTATGTGCAAAATTCATCAACAGGTGTGCTGATTGAAATAGAAGGAAAGCAACAACAACTCGAAGTTTTTTTATTGAGATTACAAAATGAAAAGCCTGAAATTTCTTCCATATTTAATCTTGAATGTTCAGTGCATGATGCTGTTGGTTTCGATGAATTTAAAATCAATCACAGTAATTATAGCGGAAATAAAACTGCAACTGTTTTACCTGATTTAGCAACCTGCAAAGACTGTTTGCATGAATTGTTTAATGCTGATGACAGGCGCCACCATTATCCTTTTATCAACTGCACCAATTGCGGTCCGCGTTTTTCCATCATCAATAATATTCCTTACGACAGGCACAACACTTCAATGCAAATTTTTGAAATGTGTGATGAATGCCAACATGAATATGATAATATAAACAACAGGCGTTTTCATGCGCAGCCAAATGCGTGTCCTGTATGTGGCCCGCACATTGAATTATGGAATAGTAAAGGCGAAATAATTGCAAAACATAATGATGCTTTAATTAAAACTGCTGATGCAATTCGCAATGGAAAAATTATTGCACTTAAAGGTTTAGGCGGCTTCCAGTTATTGATTGATGCAAAAAATAAAATTGCAGTTGAAGAATTAAGAATAAGAAAACATCGCAATGAAAAACCATTTGCACTAATGTATCCATCATTGCAAACGATACAACAAGATTGCCATGTTTCTGCCCCGGAAGAAAGATTGTTGTCATCACCTGCGGCGCCAATTGTTTTACTGGAAAGAAAAAATAAAGATTCTCTTGCAGATAACATCGCTTCCAACAATCCTTATCTCGGTGTGATGTTGCCTTATACACCATTGCATCATTTGCTGATGCATGAATTAAATTTCCCGGTTGTTGCAACAAGCGGCAATTTAAGTGATGAACCGATTTGCGTTGATGAATATGAAGCGTTGAATCGTTTACAAAATATTGCTGATGTTTTTTTAGTGCACAACCGCCCGATTGTAAGACAGGTTGATGATTCGGTTGTGCGTGTAATTGCAGGAAGAGAACAAATTTTACGCAGGGCAAGAGGTTATGCGCCGTTGCCAATTCATTCAAAAAAATCCATACCGCAAATGCTTGCGGTTGGTGCACATTTGAAAAATACAATTGCTGTAAGTAACGGTAAAGAAATTTTTATCAGTCAGCATATTGGCGATCTTGAAACAGAACAGGCGTATGCAGCATTTAAAAAAATAATCAGTGACTTTAAAAATCTTTATGAAGTTGAACCAAGGCATGTGATCTGCGATTTGCATCCTGAATATCTTTCTTCAAAATATGCAAAGCAGTTAGGTGATAATATTACAACAGTACAACATCATTATGCGCATGTGTTATCGTGCATGGCTGATAATGAAATTGAAGATGATGTGCTTGGTGTTTCATGGGATGGAACAGGCCTGGGAACAGATAATACAATTTGGGGTAGTGAATTTTTATTGACTAATGAAAATAGTTTTGAACGTGTTGCACATTTCAAATATTTCTCTTTGCCCGGCGGCGAAACATCCATCAAACAACCACGAAGAACAGCACTTGGTGTTTTATATGAAATTTTTGGTAATTCAGTTTTTGAAAGAAATGATTTAATTCCAATTCAAAATTTTCCTTCAACAGAATTACAGTTGCTGAAACAAATGCTGAAAAAGAAAATCAATTCGCCTATAACATGCAGCGCAGGAAGATTGTTTGATGCAGTTGCTTCTATCATCGGCTTAAGACAGGAATTAAATTTTGAAGGACAAGCTGCCATGGAACTTGAATTTGCAATTGATAAAAATGTGAATGCTGTTTATCCTTTTTCATTTGAAAATAAAAATCGTTATATCATCAACTGGCAGGAAATGATTATTGAAATAATTGATGATGTAAAAAATGGAATCAGTAAAAATATTATTGCTGCAAAGTTTCACAACACGCTTGCTGAAATGATTGTGAACATTGCCCAAAAAATCAACAGGCAAAAAATTGTATTAACCGGCGGATGTTTTCAAAATAAATATTTAACGGAGCGAACAGTGACGCGTTTGCAGGAAGAAGGATTTCAACCATATTGGCATCAACGGATTCCATGTAATGATGGCGGAGTAAGTATAGGGCAGATAATAGCAATGAAGTTTGCAAATAATAAAATGATTGAGGAAAGAAAAGCAAGTATGCAACGGGAACATTCGATGCCATGAAAATATATAGTACAAGGGAGTGACACAACAGACGATGCTACAAAGTACAAAAGCCGGTTAACAAAAAAATAAAAAACAAAAATTATGTGTTTAGCAATTCCCGGAAAAGTGATGGAGATTCACGAAGCCGATGGCGTGAGAATGGGTAAAACAAATTTTGGCGGCATTGTAAAACAGGTGTGTTTGCAATACACGCCGGATGTGGTGCCCGGTGATTATGTGCTGGTGCACGTTGGTTTTGCATTGAATAAAGTAGATGAAGCAGAAGCAGAGCGAACGTATAAAGCGCTGGAGGATTTGAACCAATTAGATGAATTGGACATTCAGCAGTTTGTTGACGAAACAATTGCAAAATATAAAGGAGGTAACCATGAAGTATCTTGATGAATATCGTGATGAAGAACTTGCGCAGAAACTCATAAAAGAAATTGCACGCATTGTTACAAAGCCATGGGTGATTATGGAAGTGTGCGGCGGGCAAACACATTCCATTGTGAAGTATGGGCTTGACAGAATGCTGCCTCCTGAAATTGAATTGGTGCATGGCCCGGGTTGCCCGGTTTGCGTTACATCACTTGAAATGATTGATAAAGCTCATGCCATTGCAAGCCGTGAGGATGTTATCTTTTGCTCATTTGGTGATATGCTGCGTGTGCCTGGTTCGCATAGTGATTTGCTTGTTTTAAAATCACGCGGCGCTGATATACGTGTTGTTTATTCACCGATTGATTGTTTGAAAATTGCGAAAGCAAATCCTGGTAAAAAAGTGGTATTTTTTGCTATTGGTTTTGAAACTACCGCACCCGCAAATGCAATGAGCGTGTGGCTTGCAAAGCAACAGGGCATTACAAATTTTTCTGTTTTGGTTTCGCATGTTTTGGTGCCGCCTGCAATGGCTGCTATACTGCAATCACCACAAAACCGTGTGCAGGCTTTTTTAGGTCCGGGCCATGTTTGCACGGTGATGGGTTACAATGAATATTTTCCGTTGGCTTCAACATTTAAAGTACCAATAGTTATTACTGGTTTTGAACCGATGGATTTATTGCATGGTGTTTTGATGACGGTGAAACAATTGGAAGAAGGCAGAGCCGAAGTAGAAAATCAATACTCAAGAGTGGTGAATGAAGCGGGCAATCGGACAGCGATGGATTTAGTATATAAAGTATTTGAAGTAAGCGATAGAAAGTGGCGGGGCATTGGTTCTATTCCGCAAAGCGGTTATAAATTAAAATCTGAATTTAAAGATTATGATGCTGAATTGATTTTTAATGTAGATAAAATTGATACGCAGGAATCATCTGTTTGCATCAGCGGGCTGGTGTTGCAGGGCGTAAAAAAACCGCAGCAGTGTTCTGCATTCGGCAAACAATGTACGCCCGAACATCCGTTAGGTGCAACGATGGTTTCAGGTGAAGGCGCATGCGCTGCGTATTATACGTATGGAAGATTTTTAGAAAAAATTGAAATGGCAGTGCCTGAATAAATTAAACCACTAAGGCACAAGGTGCACGAAGAAACTTAGTGTCTTCGCGTCTTCGTGGTTCAAAAAATTATAATGGAAATAAAAGAAATAAACAGCAGCATTGATTACGCAACTTTATTAGGCTCTTGCCCTTTGCCTATTACCAATTATAAAGAAGTAACATTAGCGCATGGCAGTGGCGGCAAATTAACGCATCGTTTAATTGAACAAATGATATTGCCGCAATTTAAAAATGAATTTCTAAGCCCTTTGCATGATGGTGCATTATTAAATATCAACAATACAAAGCTTGCATTCAGCACTGATAGTTATGTAGTAAACCCGATATTTTTTCCCGGTGGAAATATTGGCGAATTAGCAGTTAACGGAACGGTGAATGATTTATCAATGTGCGGTGCAAAACCCATGTATTTATCTGCAGGTTTTATTATTGAAGAAGGTTTTGCAATGGAAGATTTCTGGCGTGTAATTTTATCAATGCAAAACGCTGCAAAGAAAGCCTGTGTGCTGTTTGTAACCGGCGATACAAAAGTGGTTGACCGCGGCAAAGGCGACCAGATTTATATTAATACTTCAGGCATTGGGATTATTCCTGATGATGTAAACATAAAGACAGCCAATGTAAAAGCAGGTGATAAAATTATTATCAATGGCACCATTGCAGACCATGGAATAGCCATCATGTCTGTGCGTGAAAATTTAGAATTTGAAACAGAAATAAGAAGTGATACCGCAGCTTTAAATGGATTAGTAGAAACAATACTAAATGCAAGTAAAGATGTGCACATGCTGCGTGATGCAACACGTGGCGGCGTAACAAGTGTAATGACTGAAATTGCGGAAAGTGCAAAGCTTGGTGTGTATCTTGAAGAAACAAAAATCCCTATTCGTGAAGAAGTAAAGGGTGCTTGCGAAATACTGGGTCTTGATCCTTTATACGTTGCCAATGAAGGAAAAATGATAGTGATTGTTCCACCTGGAATTTGCGATACGGTTTTGCAAGCCATGCAATCTCATCCTTTAGGAAAAAATGCAGCCGTAATTGGTGAAGTGGTTAATCAACATGCAGGCATGGTAATGATGAAAACTGCAATTGGTGGCTCGAGAGTTGTAGACATGTTATCGGGCGAACAGTTGCCAAGAATTTGCTGATGGATTCAAAATTTATAGCCTTATGAAAACAAAAGATTACACAGACATAGTTCCTGAACAATATACAGGAAGAGGAATTGAAGCAGATGCATCTGTTGAGTTGGAAGATGATAATAACGCTTCTATTTTTTATAATGCAGCAAAAGAGCGTTTATTGAATGTAAACAAATGGCATAAAATTGCAGGCTTTATAAGCGCAGAATTCCAGGTGTTTGATAAGAATGGAAATGAAACGCAAAGAAATGTACAACAGGGAGATTATATACGAGTAGATATTCCGGGGCCTGGCAGCAAAGCAGGTGAAGGTTATGATTGGGTTTTTGTAGAAGAATTAAAAGAAATTGGTGATGGTAATATTCAAAGCATAGGATTTAGAGTGCGGCCTGCAGCAAATCCGCTTGACAACCAGGAGCACATTGCTCATTTTTATGATGCTGCTGCTACAAGCAATTTTATAATTACACGGGAAGAGATAAAAGTTACAGCAACAATCATTGATAGAAATGTAAAACCTAATGATGATACAGGATCTGTAACAGATAAATTACGTCACACTGTTGTTGGCAGCACTGCAATCAACAGCTTTTCAAAAATTCAATGGCAAAACTTAGCAGAAGGATTGGTTGAGCGGAAAAGTGATTAATAGCTAACACAATTTCAACTCTATAAAAATTTCACTCAATCTTCATTCTTTAGATTTTAGAGTATATTTAAAATAGCATTTCAAACTTTGTATAATTGTAGTTTTTTTATTGATTCCTTTGCAGACAGGTTCTATTTTAAATTTCAGATTACATTGCGAAAAACAATATCCTGTTGCGACTGAAAATTTATGATTTTAATGACACCATCTTCAAAGTGAAAACTTATTTTAGCCTTTCATCATTCAACAAAAATCTTTATTTATGAAAAGCATCTTCTTCGCTTGTTTCCTCGTTGTTAGTACTGTAGTCATGGGCCAGGCCAAAACATGCAACTTATGGCTGGGCGACGGATCTGATTCAACCAACAACATCAAACAGTTTGCTGAAAAATATCTCGAGATACAAACCAAACTCCTGCCTGCCGAAACCAACACCATCCAGGAGATGAGAGACGATAATGAGCTGGCGCAGATCAAAGTATGGCTAAAGCCCAAAAAGATGTTGGTTAATGGCGCTATGACCACTGTTTATACCATCAGCTCTTTCAAAATCATTTCCCTCTCCGATAAAATAGACGCACTTTACACTGCGCTTGTAAATCAAGTTCAGGCATGTACTACCGAAACCACAACAATGAATACCGTGTTTGGCGATAGTAAAATGTTTATAGAAAGAAACAGTGGTGGCTTTGGCAAAAAGGGCTTGGCAATGTCTACGCTTACCGTTACTGCCAAATGATTGTGAGCAGTTGCCGTTTACAATCTGTTAGTTATTCTTTGCATGCGTTGGTCTTGTGACCAACCAATTTATGTTTTAACAGGGTCTTCGGGAGGGCATTTATAAAAGCTACAAGACCCTGTCCCTTTTATTCATGTATCACAGAATCTCATACAGCACACATTTAACTTTACTATGAGGTCCCTGCTTCGATAAAAATATTCATCCTTTAGATTTTAGAGTATATTTAAAATAGCATTTCGGGCTTTGTAAAAAGCATTACACCTTAAATCATTCCATTCTTAAACAGTTTGTCCGATACCGGACTTTTTTTAAAATCAAAAAACTAACAACTGGCTTATTTCTAATGTTTTGTGTTTGGCATTTGTATTGAAAAACAAATAGCCAAATTTCATTGAATGGATAAGATGATTGAAGAAGAAGTAAGGAAGAAAAAGAATAAAAAAACTTTTTCTTTTATTATAATAAGTGTCGTTATACTTGTTACAGCAATTTGGTTAGTGCGCACTTCATTTGCTTCATCTTTAAAAAAATCAAACATTACAACGGCTGTTGTTGAAAGAGGCAATATTGAAAATACAATTTCTGCAAGCGGAGAAATTCTGCCTGAGTTCGAAGAAATAATTACAAGCCCGATAAATGCTTCTATTCAAAACGTAGTAATGGACGCAGGTAATAAAGTGCAGTCTGGACAATCAATATTAACACTCGATAAAACTGCTGCACAAACAGAATATGATAAAGAAAAATTTGAGCTTGAGTCTAAGCGTAATAATATAGCAAAATTGAAACTTGATTTGAACAAAAGCTTTTATGACATCAAATCAAGCAACGATATAAAACAACTACGCATAAATTCTTTGGAAGCTGATGTTGAAAATGCAAAACGTTTATATAAAGCCGGCGGCGGAACAAAAGAAGATGTTGATAAAGCAGAGCTCGATTTAAAAGTTGCCAATCTTGAAAAGCAACAACTCGAAAATGAAATTAAAAGCAAGCAACAAACCATGCAGCTTGAAATAAGAGAAGCGGAACTTGCTGCTGACGTTGAAGAAAATAATTTGAACGAATTAGAACGCAAATTAAATGCTGCAAACATTGTTGCTACAAGAGCTGGTGTTGTAACATGGGTAAATAAAAATATCGGCGTTGCGGTACATGAAGGCGAATCGCTTGCACGCATTGCAGACCTTAGTAGCTTTAAAGTTACCGGCAGTATTTCTGATAATTATCTCGACCAGTTGCACAATGGACTGACTGCAATTATTCTTATTAATGAAACGCAGATTCGCGGAACGGTTTCAAATATTTATCCATCTGTGCAGAATGGAATTGTATCATTTGATGTTAGGCTCGATGAACAAAATAACAAGATGTTGCGACCGAATATGAAAGTAGATGTCTATCTCGTAACAGACTCCCACAATAATATTTTAAGAGTGAAAAACGGTCCTGCATTCAAAGGATCATCAGTTCAGGACATATTTGTTTTGAATAATGGAAAAGCTGAAAAAAGAACGGTGCATATTGGCATGACCAACTTCGATTATGTAGAGTTAAAAGACAATGTAAAGCCAGGTGATGTGGTGATTACATCAGATATGAGTGATTATAAAAATTCAGAAGAAGTAACAATAAAAAATTAAGAATTAATAATAGAAATTAAAAATGAAAAGCGCATTTATCATAGCTTTTATTCTTAGTAGTTTCAAATTATTCAGTCAGGTAAATGATACCATTCGTTTAAGCTTGCAACAAGTAGTTGAAATGGCGAAACAGAAATCAATTGCTTCAAAACAAGCTGTTACAGTTAAAGAAACAAAATACTGGGAATGGAAAACGTACAAATCAAACTATCAGCCACAGTTGTCATTGAATGGAGTTTTACCTGGGTATAGTAAATCATTCGTTGAAGTGCAGCAGCCAAATGGTACAATAGAATTTCAGCCGGTGCACAACGATAATGCTGCTCTTAACATGTCGTTCAGTCAAAGCATTGCAGCAACAGGCGGAACGATTTTCGGTACAACCCAAATACAGCGCTTTGATGATTTTGACAGGAAGAACACTTTATACAACAGCGTGCCTTATGGAATTGGTTATAGTCAACCGATATTTCAGTTCAACCAGCTAAAATGGGATAATAAAATTGAGCCTTTAAAATATAATGAAAGTAAACAGGCTTATGTAGAATCAATGGAGCAGATCGCCATTGTTGCCAGCGGATATTTTTTTGATTTGCTTTTAGCTCAGGTAAATTATCGTATTGCTGATACAAACCTCGTAAACACAAAAAATATTCTGCGCATTGCAAATGAGAAATTAGATATTGGCAAAATATCAAAGAATGAAATTTTACAATTACAACTTGAACAACTAAAAGCAGAAAAAGCAGTTGGCATTGCGAAGCGGGATATGGAAATTGCAACACTTAATCTTCGCACATATACGGGATTATCAAGCAATGATAAGATTGCGCTTGATTTACCGGAATCAACAATTGATATGAATGTTGAAACGGATAAAGTATTGAAAGAGGCTTATGAAAACCGTAGCGATGCCATTGCATTTGTTCGCCGCATTGCGGAAGCAAAACGCGATGTGATAAAAGCAAAGGGCGACAATGGTTTGAATGCAACCTTAACCGCAAGATTAGGTTATTCAAAAAGTGCAGGCACCATTTCAAAAGTGTATCAATCTCCGCAAGACCAACAGTTGTTGCAACTGGAATTTGATATTCCAATTTTAGATTGGGGAAGATCAAAATCAAGAACCAATACGGCTCAGGCAAATTTGAAATTTGCAGAATACGCAGTGGAACAAGACAAGCAAACTTTTACACAAGAAATCGTAACGCAGGTAACATTGTTTGATATGATGAAAGATCAGCTTGTAATCACAGCACAGGCAGACAGTATTGCTAGTGAGAAATATCAAATTGCAAAAGATCGGTATGTGCTTGGAAATTTAAGTATCACAGATCTGAGTATTGCTTTCCAGGAAAAGGACCAGGCGAAGAGAGATTATATTTCTGCATTGCGAGATTTTTGGGGCGCCTATTACGAACTGCGTTATTTATCACTTTACGACTTCGAAAAAAATCAAAAGATCACATACCAATAAACAGTTTTTTATAATAGAACTACAAACAAAACAAAGATCAAATCATAATCTCACTCAAACAAAAACTATGATACATTTAAAAAATATTGAAAAAGTTTATCGGACAGATACGGTTGAAACGCTTGCATTAAACAGTGTAAATCTTGACGTTGTTGCAGGTGAATTTCTATCCATCATGGGGCCTTCAGGCTGTGGCAAAAGCACACTGCTCAACATCATGGGTTTGCTTGATGCACCTACAAAAGGAGAAGTAAAAATCGATGAAGAAAAAACCGAAAAATTAAGTGACAAACAGCTTGCTCATTTTAGGAATAAAAAGCTTGGTTTTATTTTTCAAAGCTATCATCTCATCAATGATCTGAAAGTGCTGGATAATGTTGAATTGCCTTTATTGTATCGAAATATTTCTGCAAAAGAAAGAAGAAAACTCGCAGAAGAAGCGTTAGGAAAAGTTGGATTAAGCAATCGCATGAAACATTTTCCGACACAATTATCCGGCGGACAAAAACAACGTGTTGCCATTGCAAGAGC
>JABDGW010000030.1 GCA_013285855.1 Bacteroidota bacterium | reverse complement strand
AATTTTTACGTTGGCTATCATCACAATTTCTTTTTCTTAAACATGTTTTCAGGAACCGATTTTATAATCTTCATTATCCATTTCCAGAACCATTTTACATATACAACATTTTGATTTTTTCTTATTGCTTTTTCAACTGCATCCGCAACCTGTTCTGTACTTGCTGTAAGCAAAGGTGGTAAATTTAATTCAGCCGTCATTTTTGTATTTACAAAACCCGGCAAAACTGTTACTACATGCACGTTATCATGATAAAGCTTATTTCTTAATCCTGATAAATACGCAGTAAAGCCAGCCTTAGCACTACCGTAAATATAATTGCTTTGTCTTCCTCTTTCACCTGCAACAGAACTTATTCCCACAATAGTCCCGCTTTTTTTTGCAGCATACTCTTCAGCAATAATATTTAAAATTGAAACGGCGCCGGTGTAATTACTGTTAATCATTTTTGATGCTTCCTGCCAATCTTTTCCCGCAGTTATATTATCACTCATATATCCAAATACGCAAATGGTAATATCTGGTTTGACAGACAATGATTGATAAAAAAAAGCATGCGAAGCAAAATCTGTTGCATCAAATTCGTGAATTGTACAGGCAACATTATACCGTACAGAAATATCTGATTGTAATGCCTGTAAACGATTTGAATTCCTGGCTGCGAGTTGAATATTATTTCCTTTCTCAGCCATTTTACGTGCAATGGCAACAGCCATATCCGAGGTTGCTCCTAACAATAAAACTGTTGACATAATTATAACTGGGGAGTTAATAATAAACGATCCGATTGAATAGAGCGGATCTTTCCCTTGGGATTATATGTATTTAAAATTTGCTTAAACTCATTTAATCTTGGATAACCTGCTGTTAATACTTCGGGCTTCATGCGCGCATCTTTGCTCATGTATAAACGGCCGCCGTAATTCAGCACTATTTTATCCAGTTCATCAAGAAACTTAAACAAACCATCTCTAACAGGAAAATCAAGTGCTAATGTATAACCTTCTGTTGGAAATGATATTAAGCTTTCCTGTTTACCAAACACTTTTAATACAGCAAGAAAAGAACCTAATCCTTCATCGCTGATGCGATTGAGGATTTCAACAAGCCCTTGCTTTGCTTCAAGCGGCAATACAAACTGGTATTGTATAAATCCTTTTTTCCCATAGCCCCGGTTCCAGTTTAAAATTGCATCAAGCGGATAAAAAAATGGTTCGTAGCTAACTACATTATTAATTTCTTTTTTAAAGTTTTTTCCATAATACAAAAAATTAAAAAGCTTTACTGTAAAGCTGTTCAAAACCCATGATGGAAGATTGATTGGAAACGGAATACTTTTTTTTGCCGGTAACTTTAATGGATCAGATTTATATTTTTCAGGCAACTCATCAACCTTTGCATGTTCACCTAAAATAAGAATGCTTCTTCCAAATTGTTTACCTTTTTTTAAGCAATCAATCCATGCAACAGAATAAGTATAATGATTGTATTCATCAAACAAACGAATAACTTCATCTAAGTTTTCTGCTTTAACCTGTTTTTGTTTTATGTACGAAGTTTCAATTTTTTTCAACCTGAATTTTATTCTTGTTATTAAGCCTGTTAAGCCCATTCCGCCGCAGGTTGCTTCAAACAATTGGGTGTTTTGAGAAGGTGAACAAACAGTTATCGTTCCATCAGCCAATATCAATTCCATCTCCACAATATGATTGGAAAAAGAACCATCAATGTGATGATTTTTTCCATGAACATCACTGCCAACAGCGCCGCCAACAGTAATAAATTTTGTGCCGGGAGTTACAGGAAGAAACCATCCTTTGGGAACAATAAATTCTAAAATTTTATCAAGAGTAAGTCCGCTTTGACATTCTAAAATACCGTTTGTTGTATCAAAAGAAAGCACTTTGTCATACTTTAAAGTATTGATTGTTTCGGTTGATAAGGAAGCGTCTCCATAACAACGTCCATTGCCGCGGGGAATAAAATGCGTGCTTTCTTTTACTAATTTTTGTAACTGATCATCGAAACTAAAAAAACGCTCATCGCTTTCCATCACCGGATAGTTTCCCCAGTTCGCAATTTTTTTCTCCACGCTTATTTATTTAAAAATTGAAATGTCTTTTATATAAATGATTGAATAAAAACTAATAATCCATAAAACCAGGGTTATTTGCAAAAATTTGTCTTTGTATAAAAGATCTGTTGGTGAACCGCTATTTTTTTCTATAAAAGTTATTTGCAAATATCGCATTAAGCCAACTATTACAAATAGTGTAGTATAATAAAGCCTGTAAACATTCCAACGTTGCATCACTTCAGGCGAAATAGTGTACATTAAATATGCGATAATAATTATCCCGGTAAACAGCGAAAGCATCGCATTTAAAAATTCAAGATTATAACCTTTGATTGCTTTGCGCATATCAAGCCCTGAGTCAAGTTTTATTAAAACATCATCACGACGTTTTGCAATTGCCATAAACATTGCAAGCAGAAAAACCATTATCATCAGCCATTGTGAAATGCCGATTACTGCAATAACACCGCCTGCTTTTATCCGCAACACAAATCCCATTGCCACCAAAACAATATCAAGAACAGAAATATTTTTAAGGCCGAGAGAATAACCAAGATTCATTACAAAATATATCATCAGCACAAATAAAAATTTCATTTTTATAAATGCTGCTGCTGTAATACCTAAAGCCACGCAAATAACAAATAAAGTTATGGCTGCTCTTTTTGTAACTGCACCTGAAGCCAATGGCCGCAATGATTTTGTTGGATGTTTTTTATCAGCTTCAATATCCATGTAATCATTAATAATATAAATGGAGCTGGCGATAAATGAAAAAGCACCAAAACCGGCCAGGCAGGATAAAAGCTTCTCAACATTAAATACTTCACCTGAAAAAAACAATGGAAGAAAAATAAAAGAATTTTTGATCCAGTGTTTAGGGCGCGTTAAGCTTATATATTGTCCCATTATTTTATTATCTGCAGTTAAACCCGTGGTAATCATGTTTAGTGTATTAACTTAAATGCTTGTTTATCACTTTGCTTAATTCTTCAATGCTTTTTTCCCAAGTGTGCGTTCTTGCAAAAGCTGTTCTTTCCGTTGCCAGTTCGTTGCAGTTTTCTGAAAGCGCTTTCGTTACTAAGCTTATAAATTCTAATGGCGAATCAGAAAGATAAGTATATGGCTCAAACATACGCATAGCTTCTGTTCTTGTTGCCACAACAGGTTTTCCCATTGCCAGGTATTCATCAATCTTTAGTGGATAATTGCCTTTGGTAATTTCGTTTTTAACCTGCGGATTAATACATACATCAAATGCATTTATATAAGCGGGCAGCTCGTCTAAAGGTTTTCTTCCCAGGAAGTATACATTATCAAAATTGCGTAAAATAGTGTTCTCAAAATTTTTATATTCAGGACCAACTAAAACTATATTTACCTTACTGTAAGTTTCTGCAATAGATGCAATAATATTTTCATCAAGCCGGTCGGCATCAAGCGTGCCTGTATATCCAACAATGGGATAAGGGATGTCTGCTAAATCAACAGGGGTTTCATAGTGTTTATTACCATCGAACAGGCTAATGTTGCAGCCCTGCCCTATATTGTATGATGAAGAATTGTGCAACTGGCAATACATTGCATAGTATTCCGAATTGGTAACTACCGCATCAGCTTTTTCTATCAGTTCAGGTTCTAAAATATCACAATGTTTTTTCCAGTAATCATATCCTCTTAAATAATCACGGCAATAATAAATATATAAAGATGGTGATAATAATTCTTTAAGATAAAAGCCGTTATAAATATCATTATCATTAAACAGTATAACATCTTCAAAGCCAAGATGATTAATCGCAGCTTTAATGTCCTTCGCCAAGCGCTTATTATTTATAAAATTTAATTTTTTAAACGCCAAGGTTGAAGGCAGCCAGTTTATAGATTCTATTACAGATTCAGGAAACAACTGCCACATATTTTTTTTAATATTCTGAATCTTGTTCTTGTTTTTTTTAATTATATCATAGTGCATTTTAACGCCATCATCTTTTTCTTTTGAATACCATGTTTTGCGGTTAATTGGTTTATTTACATACAATACTCTGTTATGTTCAGCAAGGCGTGTTGCAATATCTTTGCAGTTGCTGCCAATATCATAATACCAGGGCTGTAAGCCAATGATTAAAATGTCTTTCCCTTTTATTTCAGAAAGATTTGAAATATTTACCTCATTATTTAAAAGAGATAAGGCTTCCATGTCCATGTATTAATATAAATTTTGGTTAGTTTTTCGATTTACCTAATCCTTGCAATAAAATTGGCGGTGTTATTAATCTTATTGTTTCTTTCATTGAAGTTACAAAGCGGGATTTTTTATCTTCTTTCCTGTATTTAAAAATGGTATTGTGATCCGCTTCGCTTACAGCCATTTCTTCTACAGGCCTTCCGTTTGTATAATAATATAATGCAAGTGATTTACGTGATCTGCCTTCAGGACATCTTACCACATTTGGATTTCCGTGATAGGACGTACTTGTGGTTGAAAACATTGCCATCCTGTTGAAAAGGGGCATAATTGATTTACGGCATGCCTGCATGTCTTTATCCCACAATTCAAACTGGCCGCCATATTCTTCTTTCCAGTCATCATTTAAATAGATTAATACATTCAATCTTCTGTCAAGTTTTGTTCTTGGATGTTTATTAAAGTCAGCGTGAATTTTAAGCATGCCGCCGGGAAGTATCTGGTGGCAACCGCCGCCATCATAAAAAGGATCAGGAATTAAATTTTCTATGCCTGTAAGTTCAGATAAAAATTCAAGAAATGGCTGTGAGTTTAAGAAATGCATAAACTCTTTTGTTGTTTCGCCAAACCTGTATTCTCCTTTTGAGGCCAGCTTTATCTGGTTGGCATCATTATATTTAAAATCTGCATTTTTCGACATGTCGGGAAACTCGCTTAATACTTTCCTTAAAACATCTTCATTAAAAAAGTTGTCAAAATAAATGCTTGGAAACGGGTCTGATGAAGCGTATTGAGATTTATATTCGCTTGCAAAATTTTTTAATTCTTCAGAAGATTTTGGAATAAAATTCATGGTGCTTTTTTTATCTGTATAATATAATTTCAAAGTACTAAATTAGTGAAGAATGAAAACCTTTTCCGGCTTTTTAAGTGAATATTTGGTTTTATCCTATATACGTTTAATTTTAACAGTTAAACGATTCTTTTATTTATTTGATATTAGCAGTTGAATGAAGTCAAAATCCTTTTATTCCAAAAATTCCTTATTCAAGAACGCTGATATATATATAATTATTTTCTTTTGCTGCGTTCCTCTTTTTTTAAGCTTTCCTTACAGGGTAAATATTTTTCTTTCCTGGGAAGGCGCTTACCGCTTGTATCTGGGTCAAATTCCTTACAGAGATTTTGGTTTGCCAATGGGTTTTATGTATTGGGTTGTGCCGGCAATTTTCTTTAAAATTTTCGAACCTTATTTAATTACATTGGTAAAGGCACAGGTTTTTTTAAATCTTATCTGTTGCTTATCATTCAGAGGCATTTTGAAAAAATTAAACCTTGCCGATGGAATAAGGATTTCTGTTATTATTGTTTTCTGTCTTTCTTATATACTTATAAATTTCTGGCCGTGGTATAATAATTCTGTTATTATTTATGAAATAGTTGCGCTGAATTTTTTATTTGCATTTTTTATAAGAGAAAATAATCGAAAATATATTTACCTCATTCTAAGCTGTTTTTTCTTTTTCATTTCTTTTTTTACAAAACAGGATGGCGGATTTCTTGGCTTTGCAATAGCTTTTGCTTTGGTTTTTTATAATGCACTTATAACAAAAAAATGGAAAGACCTTTTTCTTTTTCTTATATGTTATGCTGCAATTGGATTCATGATAATTTTTCCGTTTACCCAATATAGTTTTGGTTATTGGTTTAATCATGGTCAGCCGCCACACACGGCAAGATTTAGTGCACAGGATTTATTGAATGAAACTTTTGCCGGCTCACAGTGGATAAAATTTTATTTTTTATTGATTGCTATAATTGTTGCATTTAAAGTTCGTAATAACAAAAACTTTTTTAAACAAAGAAGTGAAATACTTTTCTTGTTATTAACGCTGGGTATATTAACCGAAGCTTTGATTTTTGGCATTACAAGTTATACGCCACCCGATAATAATATCTTCTACCACAGTTTTGCACTGGCATACATTATTACAGGTTTGGCAGAAATAACTGCAATTGATTTTAACCGGTACAGGTATTTTTTTGCACTTGCTGTTCTTATTTTATTTTGGTGGTCAGGTGGGTATTGGCAATATTTAAACAGGATAACTGCACGTTTATTTCCTCAGCAAGCAACTGTTGTAAAAAATGACAGCACTGCTGAAAATGTGATTAATCAACATACTTACATGCTTAATCTTGATACAAATCATTATGAAGATGAAAGCACCTGGAAAAATATAGATTCATTAAAAGCATTTCAGAAAATATATTTGCCGCCTTCAACCATTGCAGGTATTCAGCGACTCGAAAAAATGCCTGTATTAAAAAATAAAGATGTTCGTGTTTTAAATATGAGTGAATTAACGCCGCTTGATTATGAATTTGGTTATACGCTTGAACGGGGAGAGAATTATCCTTTGTGGGATCATTTGGGTGTTTGCATGTTTAATAAGCAATGCACTGATTTCTGTAACAAGATAAAAAGTAAACAATATGATGTTGTGTTATTTGAATACGTTCCATCTTTAAATAATTTCTACCCTTTTAGAATAAGAGATTCTCTGCAGGTATATTATAATAAAACTGACAGTTTTTTTGCGCCAAGAAGACCCACTAATGGTATGATTGAAGTGTATGTGAAATGAGCTTAGTCAATTGTATAATCCCATAAATTCCGGTTCAGGCTATGCATCTTTATGTGGCAAGGTGATCCAGTTGTGCCCGTCTCTTGCAATCAATGCTTCCGCATCTTCAGGCCCCCAGCTATCAGGCGCATAATTTGGAAAATCAATCGGCGGTCTTTGTTCCCATGCTTCAATAATAGGTTTTACAACCTGCCATGCAACTTCAACCTGGTCTGCCCGCATAAATTGCGCAGGGTTTCCTTCCATCACATCAAGCAATAAAGTTTCATACGCTTCCGGCTCATGATCTTCAGGATAAGCATCTTTATAACTGAATATCATATCAACAGGATTAAGTGTCATGCTTTGTCCCGGGCGTTTAGCCTGGAACCGCAAACGAATATCCATCTCTGGTTGTATGCTTATTGTTAAACGGTTTGGACGCCAGGTTTCAGCGGCTTCCGCAGGAAAAGCATAATGCGGTGCAGGCCTGAATTGTATATTGATTACTGAAGTTTTCTGATGCATATATTTACCTGTACGCACATAAAACGGAATTCTATGCCAGCGCCAGTTATCAATAAAAAATTTTGCAGCAACAAATGTTTCCACATTTGAATCAGGATTTACTTTTTCTTCCTGCCTATAACCTTTTACTTTTTCGCCTTTCATCCAGCCTTCACTGTATTGCCCGCGTACAGCAAAATCACGCACTTCTTCTTTTGTTATTTTTCGAATGGCATTTAATACAGCAACTTTTTTATTGCGTATTTCGTTCGCTTCAAAATTTACAGGCGGCTCCATAGCAACCATACACAGCAATTGAAGAATATGATTCTGCACCATATCACGCAAAGCGCCACTTTGTTCATAATAACCGCCGCGTTCTTCCACACCAACAGTTTCCGCAACAGTTATCTGCACATGATCAATATAATTCCTGTTCCATATTGGTTCGAATAAAGCATTAGCAAAGCGCAAAGCCAGAATATTTTGTACCGTTTCTTTTCCAAGATAATGATCAATGCGGTAGATCTGATCTTCAGCAAACATCTGCGAGAGCAATTCATTTAATTCATGTGCACTTTTTAAATCATGGCCAAAAGGTTTTTCCACCACAATACGGGTGGTGCCTTTATCGCTGCAGAGTTTTACTGTAGATAATTTTTTTGCAATATCAGGAACAAGCTGCGGTGCAACAGCAAGATAAAAAATCACGTTCGGATGTGTCTTCCAATCCTGCTCATATTCACGAACTTTATCAGTAATAATTTTATAAGCGGCTTCGTCTTCAGCATCCATTTTTAAGTAAGAAACACGGCTTGAAAAATCTTTCCACTCGCCATTGCCATCATCTTTACGGCGGCTGAATTCCTGTATGCCTTCAAATAAATGCTCCCGGAATTTTTCATCGCTGTATTCTGATCTTCCGATACCAACAATGGCAAATTGTTCGGGCATCCATTCATCAATAAATAAATTATACAGTGCAGGTGTAAGCTTGCGCTGGTTAAGGTCGCCGCTTCCGCCAAAAATAAAAATTATTGAAGACGGCGGTCGTTTGTTATTGCTATTGGTTTCAGACATTTTATTTATTATTTAGTGGGCTGTAGTATATGAATTGAACTTCGTTGTGTCACTCCCTTGTACTGCATTAATTCTATTGAACTTTTATCCGTTAGTTTTAAAACCAATCATTCTTCTTTCTTGCTGGGGAGGATTTAATAATTGTTTTAAAGTATCAAAAATAAGGGCAATATCCTGTTTATTTTGTGTTACATCTTTTTCCATTTTTTCTATTGAAAGCAGAATATCTTTATGTGCAAGTAAAGCTTCTTTCATTTTATTAAAGGTGCGGATGATTTGAATGTTTACCTGTATAGCAATGTTACTGTTTAAAATGCTTGATAACATGGCAACGCCAAGTTCAGTAAAACAAAAAGGCGGATAGCGTAAACCCATCTTGTCAGAATTGGAGGTCGCAATTTGCGTCCTCCAATTTGTAAGCTCATCTTCAGTCATTTCAAACATAAAATCTTCAGGAAATCGTTCTATATTTCTTCTAACTGATTCTTTCAATCTTTTTGTTTCAACCCCATACATTTCAGCGAGGTCACGATCAATCATAACTTTAAAACCCCTGATAAAATAGATTTTATTGACGATAATTTCATCTGAAATAAAATTGCTTATATGTTTTTTAGCAGCCGGCATTTGTAATTAAGGTTTTGAGGTCATAAACTGTGACCTCAAATTAAATTATTTAGAATCGGGCTGTGGGTTTTCCGTCTCTGCATGTTTCTTATCAGCCTGCACCACTTCTTCATGCCATTCAGTATGAAAGATGCCTTCTTTATCTATACGCTGATAAGTATGCGCACCAAAATAATCCCGTTGTGCCTGTATTAAATTTGTTGGCATTGTTGCGGAACAATATGCATCAAAATAACCAAGAGCACTCATTAAACCGCTAACAGGAATTTTGCTTTGCACGGCAAGTTTAATAACAGCGCGTAAATGCTTTTCTTTTTTCTTTAAAAGCTTTGCTGTGTGTTTGCTTAATAAAATATTTGAAAGCGTTTTATCTTTTTTGAACGCTTTATAAAAATCTTCAAGCAAAGCTGACCTGATGATGCAACCACCGCGCCATATTTTTACAACATCTCCAAGTGGAATTTCCATATTTAATTCTGTAGATGCTTTATATAACATAGAAAGTCCCTGCGCGTAACAAATGATGGTTGCAAAGTATAAAGCATCTTTTATTTTTTCAATATCAGTTTGCTTTCCGCCTTTAAGATCTTTTGTTTTTGGATGATATAGTTGTGCAGCAGCAAGTCTTTCATCTTTATAAGCCGAAAGTGTACGCATAGCAACAGCAACATCAATTACAGGAACAGAAACAGGCAGTTCCATCGCGTCCTGTGATGTCCATTTGCCCGTACCTTTTGAGCCTGCTTTATCTGAAACTACATCAACCAGCCTTGTTTGAGCATCTTCATCATCTTTTAAAAATATTTCACTGGTTATTTCAATTAAAAAAGATTCAAGCTCGTTTTTATTCCATTCTGTAAAAACCTTTGCCAGCTCATCATTATTTAAACCAATACCGCGTTTCAGCATATCATACGCTTCGCTTATTAATTGCATGATGGCATATTCAATTCCGTTGTGCACCATTTTTACATAATGGCCGGCAGCACCTTTACCCATATAAGCAACGCAGGGTTCGCCACCTACTTTTGCTGAAACAGCTTCCAGCATCGGCTTTACACGTTGCCATGCAGCCAAATCTCCGCCCGGCATAATGCTTGGTCCTAAACGTGCACCTTTTTCACCTCCACTTACACCCATTCCCATAAAATGAATGCCTTTTTCATTTAGATAATTTACACGCTTTAGCGTATCAACATAATGAGAATTTCCTCCATCAATTATTACATCATCTTTTTCAATAAAAGGCAGCAGGTTTTCTATTACATTGTCAACAGGTTTGCCTGCTGGTACCAGCATCATAATTCTTCTTGGTTTATCAAGTTGCGTAACCATTTCTTCCAGCGTAACAACTCCCTTTACAGTGGTGCCGGATGTTGCCTCATCTTCTAATTTTTTGGCCTTAGCTGCATCCAGGTCAAAACCAATAACCTTATAACCATGATCAGCCATATTCAATAAAAAATTACTTCCCATTACACCAAGGCCAATCATTCCAAAATCGTATAATGTATCTGACATAAAATATTTTTAAGAGTGCGCAAGATAGATAAATCAGTCAATAGTCAATAGCCAATAGCCAATGGTAAATGATTAACGTTCATATAACTTTTCGATATGCGGACTTCCTGACTTTCCAACTTTGTTTCGTAATTTTGCGATAATTTATTTAATGTATGAATAGTGTTGCGAATGGCGCGCCAACTTTAACTGCAAAAGATTTTACCACTGACCAGGAAGTACGCTGGTGTCCGGGTTGCGGAGATTACTCCATTTTAGCACAGGTGCAAAAAGTAATGCCCACGATTGGTGTGCCGAGAGAAAATATTGTTATCATTAGCGGTATTGGTTGCAGCAGCCGTTTTCCATATTATATGAACACGTACGGCATGCATTCTATTCATGGCCGTGCAACAGCAATCGCCAGCGGTTTAAAAGCAACAAGACCGGAATTAAGTGTGTGGATAGTAACCGGCGATGGTGATAGTTTAAGCATTGGCGGCAATCATACAATTCATTTATTGCGACGAAATTTTGACGTAAATATTTTGTTATTCAATAACCAGATATATGGTTTAACAAAAGGACAATATTCACCCACATCAGAAAAAAATAAAGTAACGAAAAGCACACCGTTGGGCAGCATTGATCATCCTTTTAATCCGCTGGCTTTGGCAATGGGCGCCGATGCAACTTTTATTGCACGCAGCATGGATCGTGATCCAAACCATATGCAGGAAATGTTACAACGTTCGCATAAACATAAAGGTTCATCATTTTTAGAGATATACCAGAACTGCAATATTTTTAATGATGGCGCTTTTGAAATGTTTACTGAAAAATCGA
Source organism: Bacteroidota bacterium (assembly GCA_013285855.1). Classification (GTDB taxonomy): domain Bacteria; phylum Bacteroidota; class Bacteroidia; order Chitinophagales; family Chitinophagaceae; genus Parafilimonas. The sequence goes on along the minus strand of JABDGW010000030.1, from coordinate 23,634 downwards.
GCAAGGCTGATGAAACTTTATTTCTTGAACAGGGCAAACCATTGCTGTTTGGCGCTACAAAAAATAAAGGTATTAAGTTAGATGGTTTTAAACCTGTTGTTGTTGAAATAGGAGTAAGCGCTTCTGTTGATGATATTTGGGTACATGATGATTCCGATTTTTATAAAGCGCAGATATTAGTGCGCATGTTTGATGATCCTAAACTTACTGATCATTTACCAAGACCATTTGGTGTTTTTTATGAAACTGAACGTGCATGCTATGAAGAGGTGTTAAAAATGCAGGTTGAAGAAACAATTGCAAGCAAAGGAGCAGGTGATTTAAATAAATTGCTGCGCGGAAGAGAAGTTTGGGAGATTATATAAGTACTTATATAATTTAAAATGGCAGACTGCTTAATTTCCTTTTTTAATTAAATTAGCTTTTTCGTATACATTTTTTTTGAACCACGCTTAACCTCTTAAGGAAATTTTTTGAATATTGTATAACGCAGTAAAATTTCGATCAACAAATAAAAAAGTGCTGCAATTACTAAAGGCGCAAATTTTTCAGTATAGCGATTATAACTTGTTACTTCTATTTTAGATTTCTCCAATTGGTTTATGCTTTGATAAATTTTTTGCAGTGCTGTATTATCTGTTGCATGAAAATATTGGCCGTTGGTTTCATCAGCAAGCTTTTTTAGTAATGGTTCATTAAACTCAAGTGTTTTATGTTGAACAACCGGTCCTAATGGCGAGTCAACAACTTCGTCAACTTCTTTTTCTGAGCCAACACCAATCGTATACACTTTTATACCATAATATTTTGCCATTTGCAAAGCCATATCCGGAGGGATTGTTCCACCAAAATCAACACCATCGGTAAGCAGTATAATTATTTTGCTTTTTGCTTTGCTGTTGCGCAGCCTGTCAACGCTGGTAGCAAGGCCGCTGCCAATTGCAGTTCCCTCATCCTGCAAATAACCGCTTTCTATTGTTTGTATCTGGTTTAAAACGGCATCATGATCTGCAGTAAGCGGACAAAGCGTAAAACTTAAATTGCTGAATATTACAATCCCAATTTCATCGCCGGGCCTGTTACGTACAAAATCTGTTGCCACTTGTTTTGATGCTTCAAGCCTGTCAGGATTAAAATCTTTTTCTGTCATGCTGCCGCTTATATCAAAGCACAACATAATGTCAATGCCTTCTCCTTCATTTTGTGTTTCGGTAAATTTTTGGCGTGGTCTCGCCAGGGCAATTATTAAACATATAATGGCCAAACATCTTAATATAAAAGGCAAATGCCGCAATGAAGTTCTGAAGCCTTGCGTACCTTTTACAAAATGCGTTGTGGTTACCAGCATTGATGCCTGCTGCCTGTTATTGCGCCTGATATATTCATAAATTAATATGGGCATTAATAACAATGCACCTAAAACCCATGGCCAGGCGAACTCAATATTTTGATACCATTCTGTCAGCATTACTTCTTGCTATATTTACTGATTCATCAATTTGATGCAGGCTTTTTATTATTTCTTTTAAAGTGTCTTTGCTTTCTTCTTCCTGCGGCATGTATTTAGCGAATTTTACAGATGCATTCAATTCGAAAACCTGCCGAAATTTTGAGCGTAACTGTGCATTCTGCAGGTACACATTCATGCGGGCAAATAATTCTGTAACGGTTAGTTGTAAAGCTTTTACCTGTAACATTTCTTCAAAATATTGCCTGGTAATAAAATCTATTTCTGAATGAAATTTTTTTATTGCCGCAACAGATGATAGCGGCTCCATTTGCAAGACCTGTAATTTTTCTATAGCACGTTCCAAAGGTGTTCCTTTTAAAATAATTTTTGGAGCAGTTGTAATTCTTTTTTTCCCTTTTTTAATGATAATGAAAATAATAATCGCCAATAAAATAACTGCTGCTGCAATTATTATCGGCATCCAGTTAAAAGAAGTTTGAACATCAATTATATCTTTTATAGGATGATACTCTTGCATGGAAGAAACATCAACCGGTAAAACAGTTAAGAACAATGGCGAAGTGGTAAGCTGAATTTGTTTGCCTGAAGTTTTATCCTGTATAATAAATATAAAAGGACCAAGTTGCCAGCGTCCCGAATCAAATGAAGTAACTGTAAAATTTTGTTGGTAAGTATTAACGCTGTTTACATTGATCGTATCAATTAAAGTGCGTTTTAAAATTTCACTGTGTGCAAGTGTATCCTGCAATTGCGGCCAGGTCGCAACAAATGTGGTTGCCTCATTTATATTATTTAAAGTGAATTGTAGTGTAACCTGTTCACCGAGTAAAATTTTATCGCGATCCAAAGAAGCAGAAACAGATTGCGCTGAGGAAGTAAAAAGTAAAAAGTAAAAAGCAAAAAGTAAAAAACAATTTACCGCAAGCTTTTTGAATTTTGAATTTTGAATTTTGAATTTTATCATGCTCTCTTCATAAAAAATTCCTGGAGTGCTTTTACATAATCATCGCCTGTGGCAAGTTGTATAAGATCGGCGCCTGCAACCCGAAAATTTTGGCGCGCATCTTCCTGTATTTTTTTATACTGACGGTTGTATTCGTACTGTGTTAAATTGTTCCTCGTATCCAATAAAATTGTTTTTCCTGTTTCTGCATCCTGTAATTGCAGCAAGCCAACTTTAGGCAACTCGATATCTCTTTTATCATGCACTTGTATGCCGATAATATCGTGCCTTCTTGCTGCAACTTTTAAGGATTGTTCATAACCTGCATCAGCAAAATCACTTAAAATAAAAACAATGCTTTTGTGGCGGGTTACACTATTTAAATAACCGATAGCTTTTGTAATATCTGTATGTGATGAATGCGGCTGATGCGTAATCATTTCACGCATCATGTACAAAACATGTTCTTTACCTTTTTTTGCCGGAATATATTTTTCTACTTTGTCGCTAAAGAAAATTAATCCTGCTTTATCATTATTGGTAATGGCTGAAAATGCAATAAGTGCAGCCATTTCTGTTATCAGTTCCTGCTTGCTTTGTTTAAAAGTTCCGAACAAACTGCTGGCGCTTACATCGATCAGCAAATAAACGCTCAGTTCTCTTTCTTCTTCAAAAATTTTGCTGTAAGTATTGCTCATTCTTGCAGAAACATTCCAGTCAATGAAACGAACATCATCTCCCGGCTGGTATTCCCTTACTTCTTTAAATGCCATTCCCTGTCCGCGGAAAGCAGTATGATATTCACCTGTAAAAAGATGATTGGTCAGGCGCTTGCTTTTTATTTCAAGTGCTCTTACTTTTTTTAATAATTCGCTTACTTCCATTGTTTTTGGTTCATAGATCATAGTTGTAGTTCATGGCTTTTACTATGAACCATGAACTATCAACTATACGCTTTTAAGGTACATTAACTGTTCTTAAAATCTCTGATATAATTGTTTCTGCTGTTATATTTTCTGCTTCTGCTTCGTAGGTTAAACCAATGCGGTGACGCAACACATCTTTACAAATTGTTTTTATGTCATCAGGAATTACAAAGCCGCGTTTATGCATAAAAGCATGTGCTTTTGCAGCCAGCGCAAGATTTATACTTGCCCGTGGCGAAGCGCCGTAACTGATGGTGTTTTTTAATTTTGATAAATTATACTGCTCAGGAAACCTTGTTGCAAATACAATATCAACGATATATTTTTCAATTTTTTCATCAATGTACACTTGTCTTGCAAGCGTTTTGCCCGCACTTATTTCGGTAAGATTTATTACAGGTTCAACAGCCGGAACCTGGATGCTTTGTACCTGGTTGCGGATAATTAACTGCTCTTCATTTTTATCAGGATAGCTTACAATTACTTTCATCATAAAGCGGTCAACCTGTGCTTCCGGCAATGGATAAGTTCCTTCCTGCTCCAGCGGATTTTGAGTAGCCAGCACTAAAAAAGGCTCTTCTAAAAAATACGTTTGATCACCAATGGTAACTTGTTTTTCCTGCATCGCTTCAAGTAATGCACTTTGCACTTTTGCAGGCGCACGGTTTATTTCATCCGCTAAAATAAAATTGGCAAAAATGGGTCCTTTGCGTACAATAAATTCATTACGCTGCTGGTTGTAGATCATTGTGCCGGTTACATCGGCAGGCAATAAATCCGGCGTAAACTGTATGCGGCTGAATTTAGCGTGCACGGCCTGTGCCAGCGATTTTATCGTCAGCGTTTTTGCAAGACCCGGAACACCTTCCAGCAAAATATGCCCGTTGCTTAATAAAGCGATTATAAGGCGGTCAATCATTTCGTGCTGTCCTATAATAACCTTGCTTAAAGCGTTACGTAATGTTTCTATAAATAAAGAAGCCTGTTGAATTTTTTCATTTAATAGCCTGATATCTTCTCCTGTTTGCATGAATTGTTTTTACGTTAATGATGTGCTGAAATTACAAAGTAAAATGGTGAAGGATATTACAAAAAATTCTCTTTCATTTTTGCGAAAACATTAACCAACAATTGTGCCGTGTAATAGTTTTGCGAATGACAGGCGATAATAACAGATGATTATCTTCGCGGCATGGCTGTATATGCACACGATAAAATTGTACCCGATCAAAAAAGTGTTGTTGCCAAAAAAAAACAGGTGGCTGAAATGTTTGATTCAATTGCAGGTAGCTATGATTTTTTAAACCGTTTTTTAAGCGCAGGAATTGATAAAAGCTGGCGCAAAAAAGCTATCAGAGAATTAAAGAGTGTTCATCCAAAATTAATATTAGATGTTGCCACAGGCACCGGCGATCTTGCTATTATTGCATGCAAAATTTTAAAACCTGAAAAAATATCCGGCATTGATATTTCAGAGGGTATGCTTGATAGAGGAAGAAAAAAAATAGAAATATTAAAGCTTGGCGATAAAATTGAATTATTGCACGGAGACAGCGAAACAATAAACTTTGATAACTCATCGTTTGATGCAATAACTGTTGCATTTGGTGTAAGAAACTTTGAAAACCTTGAAAAAGGCTTGGCAGAAATGCTGAGAGTTTTAAAGCCAGGCGGAAAAATTTCAATACTTGAATGCACAACACCAAGAATGTTTTTATTAAAGGGTTTTTATAATTTTTATATGCGCACCGTAGCGCCGGGTTTTGGAAAGCTGTTCGCCCGTAATAAACAGGCTTACGATTACCTGAATAAGTCAGTACAAGCTTTTCCGGACAGAGAAAATTTTATAAAGATTATGGATAAAGCGGGGTTCATACAAACATATTATAAATCGCTCAGTTGGGGAATATGCTGTATTTATTGCGGAAGCAAATAATTTTTTTGAGTTTCTTATTTACAACACTTTCATTAAAAGCTCAAAAAGATGTTAACCGGCCAGATCATGATAACCTGCCGTATTTCTTCGGGCTTACCTTTGGCTATGCCAATATGAATTTGCATACAGAAAAAAATCCTCGTTTTCTTCAATATGACAGTATACTTTCTGTTGAACCAGGTTCCAGCGGCGGGTTTTCTGCAGGGCTTTTAGCTACTATTAAAATAACTAACCGTTTTGAATTCAGAACGGCACCGCAGTTAATAATAGGCGGTGCAAAAACATTTACTTATACGCTTAAGTATCCTAATTCGCTGGAAGCACCTGTGGAGAAGAAAACACTTACTTCAACTATTTTTTCCCTGCCTATGCAGGCGAAATTTAATTCAGACCGTATTGATAATTTCCGGGTATATGTGCTGGGGGGTTTAACTTACGATATTGATTTGGCAAGCAATTCAAATGAACGTAATGCAGAAGATCTTATTAAGCTAAACAAGAAAGATTATGCTGTTGAAGCAGGCGTAGGTTTTAATTTCTTTTTAAAGTTTGTAACGTTTTCTCCGGAAATAAAAATACATAATGGCCTTACCAATATTCATGACCGGGATAAAGACCTTAAATTCTCAAATGTGATGAGCAGCCTTCAATCCCGCATGATAATTTTTTCCATTAATATAGAACCTTAGTGTGATGCAGCTTCGGATTTTGCAGCAGAAGACGCAGCGGCAGATTTCTTTTTTGTTTTCCTGAACCCAAGAAAAGGTTGCATGTATACGGGTATAATTTGCCGCTTTCGGGCCTGTGTTGCCAATACAGGTTTTTGAAATTCCACATAATATATTTTAAGTAAGATAAAAAAGTAAGAAATAAGCAAGGGGCCGAAAATTAACCCTAAAAACCCAAAATATTGTAAGCCTAAAATTACGCCAAGCACTGTAATTATAGGATGTACATCTGCCATTTTTTTTGCCAGTACAAAACGTACCACATTATCAAGTGTGCCCATAATTAATGCACCAAATAATATAGTAAAAATACCTTGCCAGGTATGCCCTATAATAAACATATAGGCCGCTACAGGTACCCAAACAAGGCCGGTACCGATAACTGGTATAAAAGAAGTAAAACCTGTAATTACTCCCCAAAAACCGGCTTCGTGCAAACCGGTGATCCAATAACATAAAAAGCCGGCGAGACCCTGCACTACTGCTATAGATGGAATACCCACTGCATTACTGAAAGTTTGCCGCACCAATTCATCTCCAAACAATATTATTTTATCTTTTTTAAAAGGAAGATACAATAATACAGCCGCTTCCATGCGGTTCATATTGGTCATCATAAAGTATAAAAAGAAATACATCATTATTATTGTAGAAACAAACCCAAGGCTTTTATTTAATATTATTGACAGTAAACCAGAAGCATTCGATTTAATTGAATTAAGCGTATTATTAGAGATAATACTGTAGTGAAATTTTTGTTGTATAACACTATCGGCCTGTTTTATTGAACTTGTAATTAAGTCAGGGTGCAATAACACGGCACTAATCTTGTTATACAGCAAACTGACAAGCGCGGCGACAGGCAAAAGAATAAGAAAGAAGGAGATGATGATTACCAATATGGCAGTCATGCTTTTACTCCAGCCTTTCTTTTTTATAAGCCAGCACGCAAAAGATTTACTTAAAATGTAAAACATAAGAGCGCCGAGAAAAGCCGGGAAAAATTGCCATAAACTTTCAAAAAGAAAGAACGCAAAAATGATAATTATGGCAAGAAAGATATAGCGGTTTATTTGTTTGCTTACAGCATTTTGCATAAAACAAAAGTAAATGAACATTTTATAATTAAATATTCATCCAATTAAATCTACAAATTATGAATACAGCACAAAAGTTTTTAGGCGGAATTATTCTTGGCGTAGCTGCAGGTGTTGCTATTGCTTTATTTATTAACAGCGATAAGGGCAAAGACTTTATTTCAGATGTAAGCGATGCTGCAGGCGATGCTTCAGATAATTTGAAAAATAAATTTTCTGATTATCAGAGTCAAATGAAAGATTTACTTAAAAAAGGTAAAACATTTATTGATGATATTGAAAGTAAGGTAAAAGATTTTGCAGGTTAAATTATCCGCAATATTAATCCTACACAGATAAAATCAATATAAATGAAGGAAGAAACAAACCCGAATTATTTTCAGGATATAAAAAGCACCATAAAACAGTATTTGCAACAACGTTTTTTGCTTTTTCGCCTGGAGGCAACTGAAAAAATTTCGAAGATAGCTGCAGCTATAATTACGACTACATTACTTGTGCTGATCGGCTTGTTTCTCCTGATCTTTTTAAGTATTACGGCAGGCGTATGGCTGGGCGAAATTTTGGGCAGTAATGCCGCAGGCTTTGGCATTGTTACGCTATTTTACCTTTTGGTATTTTTGTTTGTAATGTTTGGGTTAAAGAAAATGCTTCAAAATACATTTATCAATAAATTGATTCAACTATTTCATAAAAAAGATTAGTATGTCAACAAGGATTGCAACAGCAAACGGCGTTTACGATCTTTCAAATGTTACCAATTTGAAAGAATTGAAAGAAGAAATTGAATTTTTAAAAACATCTTTAAAAAAAGAAGAAGAAAAACTTGAAAACCAGTTTCGCAAATTGCCGCAACATATAGTAAGATCAACAGCAGATAGCTTATTGCCTTCTTTTCTTAATAAACTTATAGCAAACGGAACATGGAAAATATTATTAAGCAGCCTGGCAATGTTTGCAAATCCTTTTTCAGGCAAATTCAGTTTTAAAAAGAATATTGTAGGTTCTGCAAAAAAACTGGGAGTTATTACACTGCTTAAAACTGCATATAATCTTTGGAGCAACAAACGTATTGTAAAACATAATCCCGGCATTATAAAAAAACCGGCCGTTACCACACTCACAACAAAAAATTTTAAGAAAAATTAGCGTCCTCTGTATCAAATCTCTGTACTTCCTGTATCCCGTTTAGTTGCTTTAATTTTATTACGAGATCATCTAGTTCTTCTTTATCGTGAACGAATACTTTTATCATTCCTTCAAACAATCCATCACCTGATTCAATAGTAAGCGCTGAAATGTTTATGCGCAGTTCACCGCTTATTATATTGGTTATTTTATTTATAACGCCTACATCGTCAATACCAATTATTTTCACACCGGTTAAAAAAGAAATTTCTTTGTTCTTTGCCCATTTTGTTTTTACAATGCGCGGGGCATAATTTGCCATTAGCCGTGCTGCATTCGGGCAATTTGTTCTGTGAATAATAAGGCCTTTGCCTGTACTTACAAAACCAAAAACATCATCGCCTGGTATTGGACTGCAACATTTAGCAAGCGAATATTTTATCTTATCGCTGCTTTCACCAAAAATGATTAGTTCTGAATCCTTTTTAGTTGTTGGTTTTGCATCAGCTTCCGGCTTTACTTCTGTAATAATTTTTACCGGCTTAACAGGAATCAGTTTATCGCCGTTTACCTGGAATTCCTTCAGATCTTTAAGATCAGTATGTTTTATGGCAATGTTATAAAACAGGTCAAGCTGCGATGGAACTTTATAAAAATTTACCAGTTCATCAATATTATGCTGGCTTAAAGCAGCACCTTTACTTTCGAGCTTGCGCCTCAACATTTCTTTACCGTCTTCTGCAGTTGTTCTTTTTTCTTCTTTAAGTGAATCTTTAATTTTTGTTCTTGCTTTTGCAGTAACTACAAATTTTAACCAGTCGTCAGAAGGTTTTTGTTTATTGCTTGTAATAATTTCAACCTGGTCTCCGCTGCGCAGCTTATGGCTTATAGGCACAAGCTTATGATTCACTTTTGCACCAATACAATGGCTGCCAACAGCAGAGTGAATGGCAAAGGCAAAGTCAAGCGCAGTGCTGCTTACAGGCAACATTTTCACATCGCCTTTTGGCGTAAACACATAAATTTCTTCAGCAAGAAAACTGGTTTTAAAATCCTGCAAAAAATCTACACTGTCAGTATCCTGACTGCTTATCACTTCACGTATCTGCGCAAACCATTTATCAAACCTGTCCTCATCTGCGCTGCCTTCTTTATATTTATAATGTGCAGCCAAACCTTTTTCTGCAATTTCATTCATGCGGTTTGTACGTATCTGTACTTCAACCCATTTGCCCTGCGGACCCATAACGGTTGTATGCAAAGCTTCATATCCATTGCTTTTAGGATTGCTGATCCAATCCCTCAAACGTTCAGGTGAGGGAAGGTATTCATCCGTAATAAGTGAATATACTTTCCAGCATTCTTCTTTTTCTTTTTCAGGAGATGAATGAACAATTATACGAATGGCAAACAGGTCATATACTTCATCGAAATCAACACCCTTTTTCAAAATAAGTCATACAAATATGCATGATGCCCTCTTTGCTTCCAATCAATGGAAGAATTTCTTCATCAGCGTTCAACTCAACATTATACCATTGCTTATACCAGTTGGCAAATGCATTGCGTAAAACCGGCGAGCCTTTATAATTCTGGTATCCATGCACATTTGGCTTAGTGCTTTCTTCCTGTAAAACTTTTATTACCTCAGCGTGGGGCGGCATATCAGGACTACCAATGCCAAGGTTAATTATATTCTTCCCCTGTTTATTAAGTGCATCTATTTCTCTTAGTTTTTGTGAGAAATAATATTCATTTACACTGTCAAGACGCTTTGCAGTTGCTATCATAATTACTTTAGTTTGCCATTTTTATAAACACCGTAAATTTTTAAATTCTGGGTAATTGGTTTGATGGTTTCAACTACTTTTTCAAATTGATGTGTAGTGTCAAATTCAAGGTCTGCATGAAAACTGTATTTAAAATTGCTGCCGGCAATAGGAAAGCTTTGCAGTTTGCTTAAATTAATGTCTGCCTCTGCAATTTTGGTAAGCACTTTTGCCAGGCTGCCTTTTGAATGATCTGTATGAAAATTTACTGATGCCTTGTTCGCATTTGCAACCGGCTGCGCCAGGTCAGCATGATGCAATACAAGAAAGCGGGTGTAATTATTTTTCATAGTATGAATATGCGGGACGATTATTTTCAGATCAAATAATTCAGCAGCCAGTTTACTGGCAACAGCAGCAATATGTTTGCTTTTATGCTGATGAATATGTTTGGCGCTTAAAGCAGTATCTTCTGTTTCCACCAGTTTCCAATTATGTTTATCAAGATAATCGAAGCATTGCTGCAAAGCCATTGGATGAGAATGTACTTCATGGATATCTTCCAGCTTTATATCTTTATTTACCAGCAAATTTTGGTCAATCTGTAAATACACTTCGCCAATAATAGTAAGATTGTTTTTTTGCAAAAGGCTATAATTAGCAAGGATACTGCCGACTATAGAATTTTCAATTGCCATTATACCGTGGGCGGCATCCTGTTTTATAGCAGTTTTTTTTACTACTTCGTTAAATGTATCGCAAGGAATAACCTGGATGTTTTTTCCAAAAAAATGTAAAGCAGCGGCCTGGTGAAAACTGCCTTCATAGCCTTGTATGTACACCTTATTTTTCATGTATAATTATAGATTTTTATTTGCCATAAAGGTTCATTTTATAACAAAAAATCCCGGCCTTTTATAGCCGGGATATGTAATTTTTTATGCAAAACACATTACCCGGCCTTTCTTTTAAAATAAAAGAAAAAGTAAAAAGTATGTGTATAAGAATTTTTCATTTCGCCTCAAAAATAACAGTAAGAAACAACTAAGCAAAGTTTTAAGTGAAATAATTATTGTTGTATATAAAAGAAAAAAGCCCTTCCGTGGAAACGGAACGGCCTCTAACGATTGCTTGCCATATGAAAAAAAATTTAACCAAACATGCAGTGGCAAGCTCACTACCTCAATTCAAATAACACTGCTTAGTTATAATTAATTCGAAAATTACTTAATTGAATCTTTGTGCGCAGTATCGCTCATCATAGATGTGCTATCCGGAGCCATCATGCTTGATGTATCAGGAGCCATCATAGTTGTATCAGTACTCATTGTTGATGTAGAATCAGTTGCAGTTGTATTAGAACTACTGTTACAGGCAGCAAATGCGCCGATAGCTAAAACGATCAAAAGCTTTTTCATTTTTGTTTGTGTTTTTGTGATGTAATTTTTGTTTTAATACCCAAAACATATTAAAGTAACCCGCGACATAAAAATATTTTTAAAAAATTCCTGAAAATATTTTTGGGTTACTTTTACTGCAATCAGGTATTAAATCACACGCAGGTGAAGGGCGATACAAACGAACAAGTTTTATTAAAAGCACTGGCAAATAACGATTCAAAAGCTGCAGAAACCATTTATAAAGACAATTTCAATATGGTGCTGGCTTTTATTCTTAATAACAATGGTTCTTACGACGAAGCAAGGGATATTTTTCAGGAAGCAATGATTACATTGTACCAAAAAGCTAAATCCGAATCGTTTGTACTTACCAGCCAGATAAAAACGTATATATATTCCATTTGCAGAAGATTATGGCTTAAACGCCTTCAGCAAATTGGAAAAACCGCAACGGGAATTGAAAACTTTGAATCAATACCTGTTGAAGAAGATCTTGAAATACATGAAAGAAAAAATGCAGAATTAGGCATTATGGACAGGGCGCTAAATAGTTTGGGTGAACCCTGCAAAAGTTTGCTTGAAGCATTTTATATTGAAAGAAAAAGTATGGATAAGATTGCATTATCGTTTGGTTATACCAATGCAGATAATGCAAAAAATCAAAAATATAAATGCCTTATACGTTTAAAAAAATTATTCTTTTCGCAATATAATATAGGTGAGTAATGGAAGACATTCTTTTATTAAATACAATCGAGCGCTACCTGGCAAACAAAATGCTCGCAGAAGAAAAAAACTTTTTCGAAGAGCTGCGCACAAACAACCCTGCAATTGACCAAATGGTGGTTGAGCATAAACTTTTTTTACTCCAGATGGATGAATATGCTGATGTGAAAAATTTTAAGGATTCTCTTCACCATATTCATACAAAACTTTCAGATACCGGCGAAATAAGAAACAGCGAAGAACCGGAAGGCTTTACAGGCAAGGTTGTTCAGCTATGGCACCGCTATAAAAAAGTTACCGCCATTGCAGCCTCCATTGCATGTATAACGGCATTATTTATAAGCGCACTCGCAATGTATTTTTCACCCGCGGCTGATAAAACCCAACTTGAACATTTAAGCAGGGTTGTTGATGAAATAAAAGCTAATCAAATTAAAACAAATAATACGCTTATTAAAGAAGCTAACGAACCCAAGAATAAAGTTCCAAAAGGCGCTACAGTAAAAACAGGTGGCACTGCTTTTTTAATTGATGGCAAAGGTTATCTTGTAACCAATGCTCACGTATTAGATGGCAGCGGTGCAATTGTAACAGATAATAATGGCCATGAGTATAATTCAATAATTTTATCAGTAGATCATAAAACTGATTTAGCCATATTAAAAATTGATGATAAAGATTTTACTCCCGTAAAAAAATTGCCTTACGCTATTCACCATACGCAGCCGGATTTAGGAGAAGAATTATTCACTTTAGGTTATCCGCGTGATGAGATTGTTTACAACATGGGTTATTTAAGCGCTAAAACAGGTTATAAAGGGGATACATCAAGCTGCCAGCTTTCCCTTACTGCAAATCCCGGCAATTCGGGTGCACCTGTATTTAATAAAAACGGCGAAATAGTTGGCATTATTACCACAAAACAAACACAGGCTGAAGATGTAGTTTTCGCACTTAAAGCAAACAATATTTTTAAAATGATTGACAGCCTTAAAGCAATTGATACATCATTTAAAAATATAAAACTGCCACTCACTACTTCATTAAAGAATATGGACAGGGTAAGCCAGGTGAAGAAAGCTGAAAGCTACGTATACCTGGTGAAAGCTTATAATTAATGAATTTATTTTTAAATAAAAAATCCTGCGTTGAACGCAGGATTTTTTTTGAGGTTACAATGAGCTTAACCTATTAAAATTACTTCCATAAATTATCCGGGTATTCGCCTTTCTCAACAAGATGTTTTACTGTTGCTTCTACAAACGGCGCATCTTCTTTATATGTTACACCAAACCATTTTGCACCTATTGGAATAACTTCTACTTTTCCTTTGCCTGATTTTATAAAATAATCTGTCATGCCGGGGATTAAAAATTCCGCTTTAAGACTTTGCGCATTTTCATCCAAAAATTTCTGAAACTGTTCTTCGCACAAATTAATAAACTGTGGCGCATAACAAAAAAAGTTCATGCTCACTTTTGTATCTTTTAAAAACTCAGTAGTGCTACCATTTTCATCCTGATAAATTATGGCATCGTCTTTTTTGTAAATTTTCAAACATTCTTTAATATCTGTCATTTCATTATTATCGTTTACTGAAATTACTCCGCGGCTTACGCTGCCATATTCGCTTAATGTGTTAGATAGGTCATAAGCAATAACTGCATAAGTTTTTCCATTACAGCGTGTTTGCAAAAAGTCGAATGCTTTTCTGTAAGAATCTTTACCATAAAAATCATCGGCATTAATTACTGCAAAAGGTTCATTTACCCTGCCTTTACAGCAAAGCACAGCATGTGCAGTTCCCCAGGGCTTTGTTCGCTGAGGATTTATAGCTCTGCCTTCTGTAAATTTATCAAGGCTTTGATAAACATATTCAATCTCTATTTTACCTTTTAGTTTTGGTTCAATCATCGCTTTAAAACTATCTGAAAAATCTTCACGTATAATAAAGATCACTTTTCCAAAACCTGCTTCAATAGCATCATAAACAGAATACTCCATTATTGTTTCACCTGATGGGCCAAATGATTGCGTTTGTTTCATGCTTCCATACCGGCTTGCCATGCCTGCAGCTAATATTACAAGTGTTGATTGCATAGATTGTATTTAGGGCTGCGAAACTAAGTAAATTTCATTCTAAAATTCTAAGCATTCAGACAAGATTTTTGGGATTAATAAATTTGGAAATTTGGAAATTATAAACTTTGCAGCCAATGAAACTTTAAAACACTGAAACTATTCTTCATCTTTGTTTAATCAACGAAATTGTTTGCATGAATATAGAATTAAACCGCAATCATGACTGGATGAAGCTTTTATTAAGCGATGTAAAAAACCGCTTTGAAAAAATTAAGCTGGGCGGCGGAAAAAAATCAATCGAAAAGCAAAAAGAAAAAAACAAGCTTACTGCAAGAGAGCGCATTGATTATTTAATTGATGATAAAAAAACGTTTATAGAAATTGGTGCATTTGCCGGTTATGAAATGTATGAAGAATATGGCGGCTGCCCTGCCGGCGGAACTGTTGCCGGCATTGGTTATGTAGGCGGACGGCAATGTGTAATTGTAGCGAATGATCAAACGGTAAAAGCTGGCGCATGGTTTCCAATAACGGGGAAAAAGAATTTGCGCATGCAGGAGATTGCGATGGAAAATAAATTGCCCATAATTTATTTGGTTGATAGCGCCGGTGTATTTCTTCCCATGCAGGATGAGATATTTCCTGATAAAGAACATTTTGGGAGAATATTCCGCAACAATGCACAAATGAGTGCAATAGGTATTACGCAAATTGCGGCTGTGCTTGGTGCCTGTGTTGCCGGTGGCGCTTACCTGCCAATTATGAGCGATGAAACAATAATGGTTGAGGGCAATGGAAGTATTTTTTTAGCAGGGCCGTATTTAGTAAAGGCAGCTATTGGTGAAGATATTGATACTGAAACTTTAGGTGGTGCGGAAACACATAATGCTATAAGCGGTATTGCAGATTATAAGTTTAAAACAGAGTATGAATGTCTTGATAAAATAAAAAGTATCATCAGCAAATTAGCGCAGCCAAAACTTGCAGGGTTTAATAAGATTGATGCTGTTAGTCCATCAAAAAATATAAATGATGTTTACAGCATCATGCATGTAAAAAATGCAAAGCCTTATGATGTTATTGAAATAATTGAATGTATTGTTGATGCCAATTCTTTTGAACAATTTAAAGAAGAATATGGCAAAACTATTGTGTGCGGTTATGCAAGAGTTGATGGTTGGGCTGTTGGCATTGTAGCCAACCAGCGATTGATTGTAAAAACCAACAAAAAAGAAATGCAAATGGGAGGTGTTATTTATAACGACAGTGCTGATAAAGCTGCACGTTTTATTCTGAACTGTAATCAAAAGAAAATACCATTGATTTTTTTGCAGGATGTAACGGGTTTTATGGTAGGCAGCCGCAGCGAACATGCAGGCATTATAAAAGATGGCGCGAAACTGGTAAATGCAGTTGCCAATTCAGTTGTTCCTAAAATAACAATTATTACAGGCAACAGTTATGGTGCAGGTAATTATGCAATGTGCGGTAAAGCGTATGATCCGCGTTTTATTTATGCATGGCCCAGTGCAAAAATTGCAGTAATGGGAGGTGAACAGGCTGCTAAAACTTTATTGCAGATTCAGGTTGCAGGTAAAAATGTAAGTGATACCGAACAGCAGGAACTACTGGACAAAATCAAATCACGCTACGAAAAACAAACAACACCCTATTATGCTGCAGCGCGTTTATGGATTGATGATATTATCGATCCGGGGGAGACAAGAAAACTTATAAGTGAAGGTATTGCAGCGGCAAATAACAATGCAGATATTGAAGAGCTTAAGCTTGGTGTTTTCCAGGTATAATCTTAAATGAATATTATGTTTAACGCTAACCAATAAACAAAATTCATCTATTTAGAGCTGTCTTTATTTCCTTTCTTATCGTTATAAGATTTTGTTGTACCGGTATTTGGTGTTGCAACAGAACTATTAATTGTATCCGTACCTATCGTATTGGAAGAATCTGATGTTGGAATGTGCTGGCGTTCATCAGGATGATAATCTGATGCATCGGTTGTAGGATTATTTGAAGTAGTATCGCTAACGCCGGGACTTGTCCCTTCATTTTTATTGGTGTTATTATTACATGCAATCATAAAACTTATACTTAATAGAGCTGTAATTATAATTTTGAATGCTTTCATAGCCTTGTTTTTAATACAATTTCAAACCTTGTTCCATTTATTATTAAAAAAACGAGCTATAGAAATAGCCCGTAACCATTACTCAGGATTTGTAAAAAAACTTAGTGCTTTCTATTACATGAATTTACCCAAACACGTGCCAGTTATAAAGTACCTTAGGATAAGGTATTTATAAATAAATTTTAAAAAAAATGAAAGGAATTTTTTCTACAATAATTTTCTCAATCAGAAGGTTAATTTACCTCTGTAATAATCAAGTATCATAGAGCGAAGGACATAATCATATTTGGCAATGATGAGGTTTAAGTTAGATTGATCAACATTATTTTTTGCAATCAGATAATCTACAGAGTTAATGGCTCCGGAATTGAATTTTATCTCTGCTTCGCGAAAAGATTCTTTATATGCATATGCCTGTTCAGTTAAAACATCATAACGACTTTTTGCTGAATTTACATTTACATAAGCTTGTTCAACATTTTGCTGCAGTTGTATTTTGGTAGCATTAAAAGTTATTTCTGCATCTTTTTGTTGCAACAAGGCGGTCTTAATCTGCGTTTTATTTCTAAGATTATTTAATAAAGGAATACTAATACCAATACTGAATGAGCTATTGAAATTATTTTTAAACTGATCGCCATAATTTATTTTATTAATGCTGTAATTATCCTGTTGCGTAAAAACAGGCAGCTTGTCACTCCCACTCATTACATAACCGTTGGTTTGTACATCAGTTGTATTTATATATTGCTGTACAGTGGCATTATTAGAATAATTTGTAAATATGCCGCCGTTAAAATATAAAGATGGATAGCTTTGCGATCGGTAGGTTTTTACGCCATACAAAGCACTACGCTCCCGTAATTCTGCTGCTTTAACAATGCTAAGATTTTGCAATGCTGCCTGGTAAATTGAATCAGTATTACTTGCTGTATTGTTTTCAACATCTGTCAGGGTCAATCTTTCTAACTGCTGGTTTTTATTATATGGAATATTTAATAACTGCGCCAGTGTAACTTTTGCTGTTTCCAAAGCATTTTGCGCATTTACAACATTCAACTGATTATTGGCATATTCACCTTTAAGATCATAAAACTGGCTTGGACTTATGCTGCCTTCCTGGTTTAAAATATCCAGCCGTTCCACCTGCTTGGCGGAAACATCTCTTTGCTGTATTGATACTGATAGCAGGTCTTCATTAGTTAAAACCTGCAGGTATTCCAATATTACATTTAAGGCAATAAAATCTTTTTCACTTTGCGTTTCAAATTCTCTTGCCTGGAATGAGAGTTTGTTTTGTTTAATATTATTTTGAATGGCAAATGCATTAAATAAAGTGAGCTGTGTATTCAAACTGTAATTGTCATACTTAATGCTCTGATTTGAGTATATGTTTGTATATGGGTCAATATTGCGGCCAGTGTTTATGCTATGACTTATATCACCATTTAATGTAGGCAACATATAGCCTTTTGCACCCTGCCAGTTTGTTTTAGATATATCTGAAGTAATTTCTCTGTGCTGCACATCAGCATTATTTTTTAATGCTATTTGTATACATTGCTGAAGAGTTAGTTTTGGCAATGATGATGTATCGGGCGTTTGTGAAAATGAATATATCGTTATGCATATAAATACAAAACATATTGCCATTGCTTTTCGTATCATAAACCAGTTCTTCATTTAAATTAAGATTCTATTCTCCCGTCTAATAAATTAATAATGCGTGAGCCATATTCAGCATTTTTTTCTGAATGTGTTACTTGAATAATTGTTACACCGTCTTCTTTATTCAATTTTGTAAACAATTCCATTATCTCTTCACCTTGTTTTGAATTCAGGTTTCCTGTTGGCTCATCTGCCAGCAATAATCTTGGATTGGCAACAAGTGCTCTCGCAATACCCACCAGTTGTTGCTGGCCGCCGGATAATTGTGTTGGAAAAAGATCTTTCTTACCAACAATATTAAAACGGTCAAGCACATCTGCAACAATTGCTTTTCTTTCAGATGTTTTTGAATTCTGATAAATCAGTGGCGTTTCAATATTTTCATACACAGTTAGTTCATCAATAAGATGATAAGCCTGGAAAACAAAACCTATATATTGCTTGTATAATTGAGAACGGTGTTTTTCTTTAAGCTTATGAACAGGTTCGCTCATAAAAAAATATTCGCCTTCATCAAATTCATCCAACATTCCTATTACATTCAGCAAAGTAGATTTCCCCGAGCCGGAAGGCCCCATAACTGATACAAACTCGCCTTGCTTAATTGTAAGATTTATATCTTTCAAAAGATAAGTTTTTGCACCACCAATGGTTATCCATTTTGAAAGATGCTGTAGTTCTATCATGCTTAATTTAAAATTTATGTACAGAAGTATTAGAAAGATATACCAATTGCAACAAGTGCTGAAAAGCAATGTTTTAGTAAATTAAAATGCTGTTATCGTGTTCGTTTTTGATACAGTTGCTGTTCATTTTCAGACCTCATCCCTGGCCCTCTTTACTTCTGAAGAGGGGAATTAAAACCAGATAAATTTTAGTCATTATTTTAAGATATAATAAGGAAACAACTTGTATAACTCCTTTTAGAGTTGGGATAACAGCTTATTTATTTTGTCAGCAAGCTTCACATCTTTATCAGTAATTATATCGCCGGCATCATGCGTGTTCAGCCATATCTCTACTTTATTATACACATTCGTCCATAAAGGATGATGGTTCATGCGTTCCGCTTCAATGGCAACGCGAACCATAAATGCAAACGCTTCAGAAAAATTTTTGAATTCAATTTTGCGATAAAGCGAATTATTATCTTCAGACCAGGCTTCAGGTATATTCATGTTTATAAAATTAAATTTCCTTTACTCTTAATTTTGTCGGGCGTTAATTCTGTTACTAGTTGTACTTCGCTAATAGTTTTAATTTTTTTTTGCAGGCTTATAAAATCATCTTCATTAATTATATCAGCTTTAAGCAGCCATAAAAAATCGAAATGTTTAAACTCAGGCAATAAATATTCTCCTTCAAACTGGTTATGATAAATGTAATGTTCCATTTCACAATCTGTTTCACAAAACTGGTAAACCTGGAAAAAATAATTGCGGCCTTTTTTTTTTAATTGAATCTCAGCTTCCGCATTTAACCTGAAATCATATTTTAATTGCGAGTTTATCAGCCAGCAAAAACGATAATTTTTCAATTGCGACATAACACCAAGCAACCTGGTGCCCGTAAAAAAATTATCTTCAATTGCATCAATATTCAATACAAGTTTTGCCATATTAACCAAACAAAATAAAGATATTCATATTTAAAGAATGAAATTGCTTAATCAGGGCAAAAACATTTTTTTCTAAAAATTGTGTACATATTTATAAGCCATAGAGATATTAGAATTGCACATCAAAGCTCATTTCATTTCCATTTCTTGAAATACGCAATGTGGTTTTATCGCCCTTTTTAAAATGCTGTAATGCCTGCATGTATGTTTGAATGTCAACAAATTTATAATCGCCCAATTGCAACAAAATATCGCCAGCTTTTAACCCAATTCTTTCAGCAGTTTTACCTTTACTTACACCATCAATACGTAAACCGGAACCTGTATAACCATAATCCGGCATTACGCCTAAAGTAACCGGCAAACTCATGCTGCGCATTTCAGGATCTTTTGTTTGAAGAAATGCAAGCTTGCCTTTGTCATTGGTTGTGTTTATAATATTTACTATATAATCAATGATCTCTGTTTCATCTTTATAATTTATTTTATCCGCATCGTCGGTTGCTTTATGATAATCAGGTTCTGCATTGGTAAAAAAGAAAAGCACAGGAATGCTGTCATGATAAAAAGCAGAATGATCACTTGGGCCGCTGCCGCTGCTGTCAAACTTAACTACAAGGTTTGGATCCGTTGCAGTTTGAAAAACATCACTCCATGTTGGCGAAGTGCCATAACCGCCAATTTCTAATTTGCGTGCAGAATCATACCTGCCGATCATATCCATATTTATCATGTAATTCATATTCACGCTCACTGTGGGATGCTGCAACCAGTATTTTGAACCAAGCAATCCCAATTCTTCACCTGAAAAAGCAATGAATAAATAATTATTGTTATGCGCTTTTGTGTTGTACAACAATCTCGCAAGTTCCATCAAAGCTGCAGTGCCGCTGGCATTGTCATCAGCACCGTTATGAATCTGGCCTTCACCGTCTAAACTGTTTCCATCTTCACCGTAACCTAAATGATCGTAATGTGCACCAATAACAACTGTGTTTGGTGCATTAAAATTTAAATAACCAATTACGTTGTGAGCCTTACGGTTATCTACTGCAAGATTTACATTTAAATCAATGTCATAAATATTTGTCGGGTCTGAAAAATATTTTTGAGTGCCGGTTTCAGTTAAATAAATTACGGGAATTGCAACTGCATCGCTTGTGTCTTTCTTGTCAAACAAAATATTATCTGCAGCAGAAGAGCTGTTATAAACAATTAATGCTTTTGCACCTTTCTTAGCATCTTTTTGCGCTTCCTCCTTCACTGCATTCAACATATCAAAATGCGGGTTTTTTTTATTATCATCCAATACGTCAGCAACATTCCAAAACCATATTTGGTTTTCTTCACGCAGCATTGGTGATACACTTCCTTTTACAGCCATATTTGCAGAAAAGGATAATGGGTAATAATCTGTTTTTGATTCAAGCTTTTCACCATTTACCGAGAAAAAATTATCAGGTGAACTGAAACCTTTTCCTTCGCTTATTTCAAACTCCTGTATAAACCCATTATCTCCTTTTGGAGAAAGTTTATATTTTTCAAACATATTGCTGATGTACTGCATTGCAAGCAACTCGCCGGCAGAACCGGCTCTTCTACCTTCCAGCTTATCGCTTGCCAAATACTGAATATGTGCCTGTATATTGGTCGTAATAGTTTTATCAGATTTTGCTTTAGCTTTTTTTGATTGGGCGTTTACAGTAAGTACAACGGGTAATAACAAAAGGATCAGCCACAGTTTTTTCATTGCTTTTTCTTATAACGCAAATGTAACAAGAGAGATTTTTAATAAATTTTTTTTAGATAAAAATGATAAAACCTTGGCTTTTATAAAAATAACCTAAATGTCAAACTCCTTATATCGTAATATTTTTTTGATTACACACATTAAATTGCGGCAAATTTTAAATACTGGTACGCAATAGTGTGAATATAGCTTTGGTAGGAAACCCGAACAGCGGCAAATCTTCTTTGTTTAATGCATTAACAGGTCTTAATCAAAAAGTAGGAAATTTTCCTGGTGTTACAGTTGATAAAAAAACAGGGGCTTCTGTTTTAGACGAAGATATTGCTGCAACTATAATTGACCTGCCCGGCACTTACAGTTTATACCCGCGAAGAGATGATGAATGGGTGGCTTATAAAGTTTTAATGCATGCTGATGCACACATCAATCCTGATATTATTTTACTGATTGCAGATGCAAGCAATCTTAAACGAAACCTTCTTTTTTGCACCCAGGTTATTGATCTGAAATATCCTGTAGTTATTGCATTGACCATGATGGACCTTGCACGCAAAAAAGGAATTGAAATAGATTTTGCCGGCCTTTCCACTGAACTGGGCGTTCCAGTTATTCCTGTAAATCCAAGAAAAAATAAAGGTATCGGGCAATTAAAAAAAACACTGGCGCAAACAGCAAAACATCGCCAACCGGCACAAAAAAGAGATTTTATAAATAACATTGCCTTGGCTGCCAATGCTATTGAAAAAGTAAAAAATGTTTTGCCGGGTATAAGCGATTATGAAGGTATTCATTATCTTATTAATCATGAAAATTTTGGTTTGCCTGCAACCGTGAATAATGTGATTGAACAGGCAGAAATTGATAACAACTTTAATCCATCTAAAACGCAGGCTGAAGAAATTGTACAGCGTTATTCACGCATAAAACAGGTAATGCAGCAAAATGTGGTGGAGCCAGACCCATTACAACGGAAATTATTTACAGAACACCTTGATAATATTTTGCTGCACCGTGTTTGGGGTTATCTCATATTACTTGTTGTTTTATTCTTTTTGTTTCAAAGTATATTCTGGCTGGCGCAATATCCAATGAATGGTATAGACTGGAGTTTCTCGCAAATAAGCGCCTGGCTGAATCATGTTTTACCAACAGCATGGTGGAGCGATCTTATTGTGAATGGCTTGCTTGCAGGATTAAACGGCATTCTTGTTTTTGTGCCGCAGATAATGATCTTGTTTGGATTGATAACTTTATTGGAAGACACGGGATACATGGCGCGTATAAGTTTTTTGAGTGATAAGCTTATGCGCAAAGTTGGATTGAACGGAAAAAGTGTAATGCCGATGATAAGCGGCTTTGCATGTGCTGTGCCCGCTATAATGTCAACAAGAAATATCGAAAACAAAAAAGAAAGGCTGCTTACAATTTTAGTAACACCGCTTATGAGTTGCAGCGCAAGATTGCCTGTTTACACAATTTTAATTGCCCTGGTTATTCCAAATAAATATTACCTCGGTTTTTTAAGCCTGCAGGGTTTGGTGATGATGGCTTTATATCTTTTAGGAACTGTTATGGCCTTAATAGTAAGTTATGTTTTTAAATTCATTATTAAGCTGAAAGAAAAAAGTTATTTCATATTAGAGCTGCCGGTATACCGTTCACCGCGATGGAAAAACGTTGGCATCACCATGATTGAAAAAGCAAAAATTTTTGTTACAGATGCAGGCAGGGTAATTTTATTTATAAGCTTGTTGTTATGGTTTCTCAGCAATTATGGCCCGTCAAACCGTATGCACGCAGTAAACGAAAAATATACTGCATTAAAGCAGCAAAACATTTCTGCTGAACAATCTGCCGCACTAAAAAAGCAATACAAATCAGAGAAGCTACAAAATTCTTTTGCAGGCATTTTAGGCAAAACAATTGAACCTGTGATTAAGCCTTTAGGTTATGATTGGAAGATTGGTATTGCATTAATTACATCTTTTGCTGCACGGGAAGTTTTTGTAGGAACGATGGCAACCTTGTACAGTGTAGAAGATAAAGATAACAGCACCCTGCAGCAGAAAATGCAAAGCGCAGTTAAAGAAGATGGAAGCAAGGTTTATACTTTGCCTGCGGCATTATCATTAATGGTGTTTTATGTTTTTGCCATGCAGTGCATGAGCACGCTTGCAGTTGTAAAAAGAGAAACACGTACATGGAAATGGCCTGTAATACAATTTATTTATATGACATCGCTT
>JABDGW010000029.1:342-35119 GCA_013285855.1 Bacteroidota bacterium | reverse complement strand
CCTGCTGTATTTAGCCTCGCAGAAGTATAATTATTACTGCCATAATTTTCCTTTCTTGCCTCAATAATCAGATTGCCTGATGAAACAAAAACATTTTGCGGTCTTGATGTATAATATTCCAATTCATTATTGCCCCAACCACCACCACCGCTTTCATAATTCCAATTATTTGTATTCAAAGCATTTCCGTCGAATTCATCACTCCATGTTAATTTATATCCCGAATAATTATCTGGTGTAGAATAACCTGTATTATTAGTTGGTAAATATGTTCCATCATTTATAATGGTGGCGGTAGCTTTTGGAATGCTGAGCTTACTGTTTTGTGCATTGCTCAATTGCATATAAAAATTTTGTTGTGCCTGGCGCAAGCTATCGCCCTTTACAGTTACATCTACATACAATTCTGTTTCGCCCGGTTGAAATGTAAGAGTTCCCGATGTATTTTCATAATCTTCACCTGCTTTTGCAGTACCATTAATTGTTGAATATTGCACCGTAACCGTTTTACTGCTCTTGGCACTTAAATCAACAAAAAATCTAAATGCAAAATCAGAGTTTTGCCTGTTTAATGTAACATCATTTATTTTTAAAGAAGGTGTGGGCTCGTTATTGTTATTATCATTTCCGCCGCCGGATTTCTTACAACTCAGGCAACATACAAAACCTATTATCAGCAATACGAAATTTTTAATCATAGGAGTATTCATTAATCTTTAATATATAATTCAGTATATAAAAAATAAGCAGCACATGTTGTGAGAAGTGCTGCTTAATAATACCAATTCAATTTTATTAATTGCTTATTGCTTGGGTGTTAATTTAATATACCAGGCATTTCCAGTTTCCGTTCCTTGTACACGCAAATACAAATTGTTATCGTCAATACTTAATATTTCATATTCTTTAAGCGTTGCGCCATATCCTATATATGTATTAACACCGGATAATAAAACACTTACTTGTGTAGATGCTGAAGCATCAACTCCTGAACTTGCAGGTGCAAATTTAAAAGATGAAGTACCTCCTGCATAATTATAACAGGCTTCATCACCCGTTGCTGGTATGCCCGGCAATGTTGTTAAGGCACCAGTTTTGGTAAATGCACCATCTGGAGTTGCTACTGCTAAAGAATAACTGCCATCGGCTGCTTTTGAAAAAGTAAATGTTGCTGTATAGAAACAATTGCAACATGCTACTTTTTCATTTATTCCTGCAGCCCACCAGGCAGGTGTAAAAGATGTGGCATCCCATGGACCAACACCAAAATGACCGGGAATATCTTTATTAACAACCCAGGTTTTAGAATCGTCATTAGTTAAAGCAGTTACAATAGCAGGGTCTGGTGCAAAATCACTTTGTACGGTTACTTGTGTAGTAGCAGAAGTAGAAGAGGCACCTTTACCATAAGCATATGCTGTAATAGTATAGGTGTGTAACCCGGGATCAGTGTATTTATGCGTAACAGTACCTGAAGGCACGTAAGCTAAATCTGAACTACTATCATATTGTATTTTGTAAGAGAGTGCATAATCTGATGTTACACTTATCATAACGTTACCAGAGCCATCACCATTTGGATGATCAGCATCCTTACCTACTACTTCAGCCGTAACCACAACGTTAGCAGGTGGTGTTAAATCGCCCAAAGTATAATTTGATTTATCGCAGCTGTTGAAGAAGAACAATAAGCTGAAAACAAGAATTACATTATAAATTATATTTTTCATATTCTAATTTTTAAGTTTAAATATCTACTATTCGTAACCAGGATTTTGAACTAATAAAGTACCCTTTAATTCAGAAGCCGGTATTGGAAGAATTTCGCTTTTGCCTGCGGTAAATCCTCTGTTAGCTAATTTAGTAGCAGCATCACCCCATCTTACAAGATCAAAAAAGCGATGACCCTCACCAGCTAATTCAAACCTGCGTTCATTCTTAATTGCATTCATTGATACAGGAACAGAAGGTAAACCAACTCTTGCTCTAACTGCATCTAACAGTGCTTGCGCTCTTGGGCCTGATGCGCCTAAGGCTTCAGCTTCCAGCAAGTAAGTATCCGCTAAACGAATAACATAACTATCGCCCTGGAAGTTTAATTCAGCACTGCCTACAGTTGCTTTATCAGAAGGCATCGGGATAAATTTATTCAGAAAATAACCAGTATTCTGGTACCCATATACATAAGTTATCAGTCCTGCATCTTCCAATGCTTTCGCATCAAAAACCGTGGCACTAAACCTTGGGTCGTTTTTGATAGCATCATAAAAATCCTGTGTAAATACATTAAAGCTCCAGCCTGCAGGATAAATATCCGGTGCATCAGGGCTCAACCTTGTATAGCTACGCGGACCCACCATTTGGTCAACTGTATTGCTTTCATCACTGCTGCTTCCCCACAGACTCCAATCGCCTAAGAAAACCTGGTTAGAGTGTGTTACTTCAAGAATAGATTCGCTATTAAATTTATTAGTGAAAACCCATAGGTCCTTAAAATTTGTAAGCAATGAATTGCCATAAGCATTTGGCTGGCCAGGTGTAGAACCATTTACGTCTGCAAGTAATGGTACGGCAAGCTGAGGCTTATTATCATAAATATAAACTTTACCAAGCATTGCTTCTGCTGCTACTTTTGTAATACGGCCACCTTCAGTTGGAAGAGGAACGGTTGCCGGTAATGCAGGAATTGCTTCAGTTAGATCCTTTTCAATCTGATTATAGATGGAATCAGAACTAGTTTGTTTTATATTATAAATATCGCTTGTTTCCACAGGTTCTAAAATCAGTGGAATGTTTTTGAACATTCTTACAAGATTAAAATAGTATATAGCACGTAATGCTTTCGCTTCACCAACAAATCTTGCTTTTAGATTCTCATCCATTTGAGTATTGGGAAGCTTTTGCAATAAAGTATTTGCACGAAAAATACCCTGGTAATGATCTCCCCAATAACTGCCAGGCATAGTTTCGGCATTTACAGTATGATTAGAGAAACTTTGTATACCAACACCATCTGATTCACCACCACCACCAGCGTAATTATCATCAGACCCGGCATTCATAAATGTGATCATATTTTCGAAACCACCTGAATTCTTACGCATAATATCGTATGTAGCAACCAGGCCTGTAAACGCCTGCTGTTGATCTTTGTAATAAGTATCCGCAGCAAATACACCTTGAGGGTCAATATCCACAAAGCTTTTACTACAGGCGGCAAACAATAAAACTATTGCCGCCAGAGAAATTAATTTAATGGAATGTGCTTTTTTCATTTCTGATAATTATTTTATTTAATAAATTTTAGAACTGGATTTGTGCTCCTACAAGAAAAGAACGTGCCTGCGGATAATACCCTTTATCTATACCAAACACACCGCCACCAATTTCTGGGTCATATCCTGTATAATTTGTAAGAGTAACCAGATTTTCACCTGTAACGTATAAACGCAGCTTTGTACAACCTATTCTCGATAAAAAGTTGTTGTTAAATGTATATCCCAATTGAAGTAGTTTAAGGCGCAAATAATCTCCTGATTCAAGATAGAAATCAGACATTTTTTGAAAATTACCATTATCATCGCTACTTGTTAATCTCGGAAAATCATTAGAAGTTCCTGGGCCGGCCCAGCGATCTAAAGCTTTTGTCTGATAATTCGCATTCGCAATATCTAATCTTCGTAAACCCTGGAAAATTTTATTGCCCGCAGCACCCTGGCCAAAAATCATCACATCAAAACCTTTATAAGCGGCGGTAACAGTTAGACCAAAAGTTTCTTTAGGTATATTACTTCCCAAAAACGTTTTGTCATCTTCTGAAATTGTGCCATCGCCGTTAAGGTCTGCCCACCGGAAATCTCCCGGCTTTGCATTCGGCTGAATTAATCCGCCGTCTTTATTTACATATGCATTCACATCGGCCTGGGTTTGAAATATACCCATAGTTTTATAACCGTAGAACGAATTAAATGATTGTCCAACCTGTATGCGGGTTACGGTACCCATAGATTGAAAACCTGCACCTCCATCTATAAAATCGGCGTCAGAGTTTACGTAGGTTACTTCATTTTTCAGGAAGGATACATTTCCGTTTATACCCAAATCAACCTGGCCAATTCTCTTGTGATATCCTAATTCTATTTCAAGACCACGATTTTCCATGTCGGCAATATTTGCAGCAGGCTGATCGCTAACGCCAACATATAAAGGGATTGGAACAGGTCTAAGAATACCGCTTGTTTTCTTATTATACACATCAACTGTAAGGGTAAAATTGGTAAGTACCTGCGCATCAAATCCTACATCTGCCTGCGTAGTTTCCTCCCAATGCAAATCAGGATTAGCCAGCGTTTTAGGAGCATATCCTGTTAGAATAGTACCACCATTTCCTATGGTATAATTATATCCACCCACTACAAGCGGTGTGTAACTAAAATCTGGTATACCACCGTCATTTCCAACCTTACCATACCCTCCTCTTAACTTAAATGTATTAACAACTTTGTTCGTCGGCCAGAAATCTTCTCTGGAGGCTACCCAGCCAACAGAAGCAGATGGAAAATTTCCGAATTTATTATTTGAGCCAAACCTGGTTGAACCATCACGGCGTATAATACCTGTAAATAAATATTTCTCTTTATAATTGTAATTAACGCGGCCAAATAAAGAAGATATTTTATGTTCTGTAAAATCAGATACTCCGTCGGTTCTGTTAGCTTGAGTTGATGGAAAATTAAAAGAAGCATCCTGGTAATTATTTACCGGCAAATTAAAAACAGTAACAGTAGAGCTACCCCCAATATTGTCAACATAAGCTCCCTGGCCTAACAATATGCTAAAGTTATGATCATCTATGATTTTACTATATTGTATTGTGTTTTCAATATTCCAGTAAAACACTTTATTTGAATTTCTTGAAAGGTTATTTTGTGTTACATTAATTGTCGGGCTCAAATAATAAACGGGCGTAAAGCCCTGGCTGCCCCAATATGCCAGTTTACCACCAATTGATGATCTGATTGTAATGTTTTGCGTTGGTTTTATTTCCAAATAAGCATTTCCTACAAAATCATCAGACCAGTTATAATTGCCTAATCTCGTCTGTTCATAAGCTTTAGGGTTGCTCATTTCCTGACCTACAATTGTTGAAATACCGTAAGGGTAACCGTTGGGGGCTAAAATCACCGCATTGTTAAGATAAGGCGCTTGCTTTAAAACAGCAGAATCTGTTTCAATAAGAGGAGTTATTGGGTCAAGATTAATAGCTGAACTTAAAGGGCCACCATACTCGCTGTTCGTATTACCTAAGCCTATGCTTTTGGCATGAGCATATCCAACAGTTTCACCAAAAGTAAAAAACTTGTTTATTTTATGTGTGGAATTGAGCCTTATGTTTTTTCTGTCATACTGGGAGATATCAGTTGACACTATACCTTGCTGATTCAGCAAACCAAAAGATAGATAAAATGTTGATTTATCACCTCCACCGCTAATACTAAATTCATTGTCTGAGCGGCGGGCATCGTCATTAAAAATCTGTGCCTGCCAGTCAGTTCCGTTACCTAAGCTTGCAGGATCAGAGTAAACAATATCTCCTCCACCTGCAACGGAACGTTCGTTCATTAAAGTAGCATACTCGGTAGCATTCAATAAATCTAATTTTTTTGCCGGGGCTGATGTACCATATAAACCATTATAACTAAAAGATATTTTTCCGGCGCGGCCTTTTTTGGTGGTTACTAAAATTACACCCGATGCTGCTCTTGTTCCGTAAATAGCTGCAGAGGTTGCATCTTTTAAAACTTCAATGGATTCAATATCTGATTGATTAATATAACCGATACCTCCTGCATCCACTACAATACCATCTATAACCCAAAGTGGGTTATTACCGGCATCATCAAATGTTGTAATACCTCTTACTCTTATAGTAGCATTTGAACCTGGCTGCCCTGCATTTTGTGCGATAGTAACACCAGATACTCTGCCTTGAAGTGCTTGTTCAATTCTGCCACTGGAAGGAACATTTTCGAGATCTTTGGCCTTTACGCTTGAAATAGCGCCGGTAACTACGCTTTTCTTTTGCGTACCATAACCAACTACTACAACATCATTTAGTGAAGTAGTACTTTCGGAAAGCAAAACATTTAAATTTCCGGAAGAAGGATCAACTTCAACATCGGTAAATCCTACTGAGGATACAACCAAAAGATGTTTGCCAGAAGGAACGGTAATAGTAAAATTACCTTTAATATCGCTAACAGTAGCTATATTGGTACCTTTTACAGTTACAGTTGCCGCAACTACGGGCAAACTGTCATTTGCACCTCTAACCATTCCGGTTACAATTTGTTGTGCGAAACTTCCTAAACTTGTAAGTAATAATAATAGAATTAACCCACATAGTTTGCAATCGTTTTTACTCATAAGAAATGTTAATTATTGAAAAATTAGGTTAAATATAGACAACCAGGATTAATAATTCATTGCATGCTTCCAAAAATTTTTACTGTAATAAACTTTTAGTCACTTTAGAAATGTGCTTGCAAATCCATCAGAATCAATAAAAAAAAATAAAAAGCTGGAAGAAAGAACAAATCTATTTACATAAGCGGCCTGCAATATTTTTATTGTATGCAGGTAATGATTATTGAATATTTTTCAAAATTAAAAATGGCGGTTGCTTTGTCCAGTCAACTGCTGTTTTAAATGTCATCGGTACTACAGAAAAATTGCCCAGAACCAAATCAATTTTTCCATCGCCATCAAAATCCGCAGCATCCATTGTAAGCCACCTTCCTGATTTGGCTGCATCAAAACTGTAAGGTTGAAATTTAAAATCACCTTCATTCTTTAAATACACAAAACCTTCTTCGGGCTTATGCGCATAGTCAGCAAAAAAGGAAATGGTTGCAATATCCAAATCACCATCGCCATCAAAATCTTTTGCAATAGCTTTATAGCAACCATGGATTGGATAAAAATATTTTTGAGTGAAATTATTCTTACCATTATTTAAAAAAATATACACGCCGTGATACGGTTTTAATATTTGTGAGAAGTCAGCATTATCGCCGCATGTATAAACTATATCAGGAAATCCGTCTTCATTAAAATCATCGAGCTCAAAAGATGATGAGCCGTAAGATGGCGGAAATTGCAAAACTTCTTTTGTATCAAATACTCCATTACCTTTATTGGTGAAAAGAAAAATTCCTTCATTACCCTGTGCAAAAAGTGCCCAAATATCCGGCAAGCCATCATGATTATAATCATCAATATAAGTTCTTATTGCACCGGGCACGGGGCGGATAATATGATATTGATATTGATTATTGCCTTTATTTTCAAGCCACGATAAAGCGCCTTTTAAATTGCCAAACTCACATATAATAAAATCTTTTTTGCCATCATTATTTAAATCAACATGGTTTATTTGAACAGGCCGCATCAGATCTTTAAATAAAGTATCAATCTTTGATTTGTCATTAAAAGAAACTGTTTCAACAGAACCAAATTTTCCGTTGTTAGGATTAAGAATACCTGTGTTGCAAAGAATCAATCTGCCTGAATCTGTAATTATATCAGTTACCGAACCATTTGTATTAATTGAGTCTATTACATGCAAATTATTATTGATAGCATATAATTTTTTTGTAAAGGCATCGCAGATTATTATTTGATTACCGGGTTGAAATTTTACAAATGTAGTTGCAGGATTTTCATATTGAAATGAAGATTGCACCGGCTGAAATAATTTATCATCCGTTTTAATTTGTAAATATTTTTTATGCTGATATAATGAATCGGGAGATGTAGTCGAATAATAATCTATAATATTTTGCCACTGAACAAACGATACAACAGGTTGCGAAGGATAAAATGCTCTGCCGATATGTGGGTCTTTAGCAGATGCAGGATATTGGCTAAAACCATAAGCAAAAATTCCAAGATTAGGGCCCATTGCCGGCAAAACGCCAGTTTCCCATGTTTTTGAATCAAGCAATGAAGGATCAGGTAATTGATGGCAGGATGCGCAATATATAGCCGCTAATTTTTTCCCAGCCTTAATGCTTGCATCAGATACGGCCTGGTGCGTTTTATTTTTTGTATAATCTTTACAGGAAAAAAATAAAATAAATATTGTGGCAAAAAATAATGAATAAAAAAATTTCATTTTAATTACTTTTCTTAGAAGGCTCAACCATTCCTTTAAATACCAGCAAGCGGCTCGATTTGTTGCGGGTATTTGTTACAACCTGTATAGTTTTATAAGTGTTTCCCGGATGATAAATGCTTCTGAAAATTCCAGTAATAACACCAGATTTTCCAGGCATGATCGGGTCCTTAGGAAAATCAGTTACTGTGCATCCGCAGGCAGGTCTTGTTTGCAATACAAACAAAGGGGTTTTTCCAGCATTATAAAATTTATATTTTAAAAGAACAGAATCGCCTTCTTTTATTGTTCCAAAATTTATAATTGTATCCTGCCATTTAATTAATGTATAATGAGCAGTATCAATTTGTGCTGCTAATGCGGGGTTTATTCCTAAATTATTTGCGTATGGATTTTTATTACTATTACAAGCGATCACAACTAAACACACAACAAAAGTTATCAGGTTTTTATAATTCATCATCAAAAATTAATTGTTCGGCTTTCACCTTTTGTATTGAATATCTGCACTGATTTTATTGAAGAATTAATATTAAGATATCTTGCTGATTGCGAAAGATACGACATGCCATAGTAAAATTGTTCTCTTCGTACTTTGCCATTTTTTAATTTGATAATTGCGTATTCATCATTTGAATTTACAGGCATACAGGTAACATTTTCTTTAAGCTTGAAAATACGCAGCGGCCCACGATTTTCACTTGCTGCGAGTAAGCATTCATTTTTATAATTGCGTAATTGCACTAAAGATTTCCCATTACCCGGAATATAAATACCGCTTTGCATAATTGATAATGAAATAAAATTTCCCTTTCCATCACCTTGCATCATTAAACCATTTAAAGCATCATATCTTCCTGTACCAACTTCAGTTCCGTAATCATTGCCATTAATAACCACATCAAGATTTCCATCTCCATTAAAATCTGAAACAGACATTCCACATAACATAGAAAGTTGCGCCTGCACAGGTAATCTTTTTAAAGTAAATTTCCCGTTTCCATCATTTTGTAAATAACAGGATGCAAGATTATTTGCATGATAAATAACAGCATCTTTTTTATCGTCTGCAGATAGCAAAGAATCCATTGTAGCTGTTGCATAAGACTTATAGTTTTCATATTTCCTGCGCATGGGTATCATTTGTTTTATCATTTCATCTCTTGATGATGCAGGAAATTCTTTTATATCATAATCTTTATTATTATCTGGTAAATAAACAGAAGTTATAGCATCGTAACTACCGTCATTATTAAAATCTTTTGCATATACTGAAACAGGATATTTATCACTTGCTTTATAAAATGTATTTAAACCGGCATTGCCAATTATATAATCTATGTCTCCGTCATTATCAAAATCTCCTGCAGCAATTGTATTCCACCAGCCTATTTGATCAGCGATGCCTGATGTTAATGTTACATCTTTAAAAATGCCTTTATTATTTTGTAGGAAAGTTACCGGCATCCATTCACCGGCAAGAATAAGATCAGGCCAACCGTCATTATTAAAATCTGAAAAAACAGCATCGCATGTTAAGCCGACATTTACAAGTGATGGCGCAACGGTTTTAGTAACATCAGTAAATTTTATTACGCCGTTTTTAGTATCATTTCTTAAAATAAAACTTGAAACAGGTTTGGGATAATTCCATGGATCAACTCTTCCTGCAACAAACAAATCAAGATCGCCATCTTTATCATAATCTGCCGCACGTACGCAAAATTTACTGGTAAAGTTTTGAGGCAAAGCAGTTGAATCCAAAGTAAAATTTCCTTTTCCATCATTTATATAAAAACGATCCTGGTATGTTGGTGAATCATGATCAATTTCATAACCGCCACTTGAAACATATAAATCAAGATCACCATCACCATCAGCATCAAACAATAAAATGCCTTCATCTTCCGCATTTTTACTGAGTGAATCTTTCAGCACTTGTAAATTGCTTTGTGTGAATGTGCCGTTCTTTTGTTGCATGAATTTTTTATCGGCATAGTAAAAAGAACCACCTGTAATTATATCATCCAATCCATCGCCATTAATATCACCAGTTGCCATGCCGGGACCAAATTCTGAAAACTTATGCGGCAATAATTTTTGAATATTGAAGTCAATAAAATCTTTGTCTTGCTGTGTGTAATGAATATTTACAGAATCTGTAATGTTGTTAAACAAAGCCGCTGAATCAATTTTATTTGTATTAAAATTATAAGGCAGATTAGCATTTTTAATATTTACAATTAATGTTTGATCTGCCTTTACATTTCGAATAACCTGCTTTTTAAAATCAGCCCAACGGATGATTACAGAATCAATTGTTGTAATTGTATCTAATCCAAAATGTGCAACATCCTGTATAGTTGAAAGATAACCGCGATAAGGCGTATTTTCCCAAAATTGATGATTGCCATTGTTGTAATAAATATCCGACAATGCACCAATGCCATTTATATTTTTTTCATTGCCTGTAAACTTTACATTTAAAAAGTGTGTATTGTTTTTATTTTTTTCGCGTGAAGTATTTTTATATACTGATGCTTCATCATTAATATTGTTTATAACAAGATCAAGGTCCCCGTCATTATCCAAATCAACATATACTGCCCCATTTGAAAATGAAGGCATTTGCAAACCCCAGTTTTGGGTAACATCTTTAAAACTTAAATCGCCATTATTTCGATATGCATAATTATGCAGTTTAACCTGAGGGATTGCCTGCATCAGTTGCTGTTTGCTTGCAATAAATTCTGCCTTATCTCTAAATGCAATAAAATCATGATCGGTAACATCTTTAGGATAACCATTGGTTATAATTATATCACGATTTCCATCATTATCAAAATCTGCTACAACAGGCGTCCAGCTCCAATCAGTTTGTGAAATTCCTGCATAGAAACCTATATCGCTGAAAACAGGATGTGATATGGAATCATTTTCTGTAATTGAATTGCCGCAGTTTAATTGCAAAGTATTTCTTACATATTGATAATTGTATCCATAAATATTGCTGTTCAGATAGTGCTGATAACTGTTGGGATTCAGCATCATTTTTTTTCGGAAATTATCCTGCGGGCTCATGTCTAAGCAAATCACATCCGGTAAGCCATCGTTATTGATATCAGTGATATCGTTCCCCATTGAATTTGCAGAAGTATGCTTGAAATAATCTGAAAGCTCATCTGTAAATGTTCCATCATGGTTATTTATCCATAAGAGGTCGTTTGTAACAAAATCGTTTGTAACATATATATCTTTCCATCCATCATTATTGATATCACATATTGTGACAGCATGAGCATAACCTTCTGTTTGTATTCCCGCTTGTTTTGAAACATCAGTGAAAACAGGATGATTCCGTGCATTGTCAAAATCATTTCGAAGCAGACGACCTGTACTTGGGTTTTCGCCGTTTCTAAGTATTGGCCTGAACTGATCAGTAAAAATCTGTTTTGTAATTACATTGGTTGCAATGTATGCATCTAAATCACCATCATTATCGTAATCAAAAAATGCAGTTTGTGTTGAATGTCCTGTATCTGCCAAATCATATTCTTTTGCCATTTCTTTAAAATGAGGAATACCATCTTTATCGTTTCCCTGGTTGATGTATAAAAGATTGGCGCGTTGCTGCGGATCTTTTTTTAAGGTTTCAGATACATATATATCCGGCAATCCATCATTATTAATATCAATAACTGCAACTCCTCTTGACCATTTGCCTTCACCATCAACACCGGCTTCATTAGTAACATCTTCAAATTTAAAATTGCCTTTATTAAGATATAATTTATTAGATACCATGTTGCCGGTAAAATAAATATCCAGCAATCCGTCGTTGTTGAAATCTCCTATTCCGACGCCACCACCATTATACATATTCTCTACGTCGAGAGGATTAATTGAATCATTCTCGATAATTTGATTAGTAAATTTTATATTGGAAGACGATGAGGAAACCTTAATAAATAAAGCATCGTTTTGATTACAGGATAACAAAAAAAAACCTGAAAAGCATGCACTTAGTAAGCAAGCTAACTGAAACTTTAAATTCACTGTAAAATTTAAGATAAGTTAATAAAAAAAGGTAGAGCTAAGATACTCTACCTTTTATTGTATGAAAATAAATTTTATTTATTAATAACCTGGATTTTGCGTTAAAGATGATACTCCGTTCACCCTGCTCGCATCAATTTGCGCCTGGGGAATAGCATAATATTCGCTCTTCCCTTTTGTAAAATGTGCAGCAGGTGTAACCGACCTTGGCGGATTGGTAAGATTTCCCTTAGGCGTTCCCAATGGATCATAAAATATCGGATGTGCAGGATCAAAGCTATGATTATAGCCCGTTTCATGTGCTACATATGCGTTTAGCTCTTCATCTGCAATGCCCCATCTTACCACGTCAAAGAAACGATGGCCTTCTGAAGATGTTTCTAATTTATTTTCAAAATAAATAGCTTTTAAAGCATTATCCTTACTTGTAAATACAGGGTATAAACCAACCTTATAATTAGCCGCTGGAGTGCTTGAAGAACCCAATAAAGCATCCTGAACCCCATATTGATTTTTATTATATTGATGAACCCATCCTGATGGATCAACATTTCTTTGTCTTACTTGATTTACATAATTAGTAGCTGCACTTAAATCGCCAGACTGTGCAGCGCATTCTGCTGCCCACAACAAAACCTGGGCAAAGCGGATATAGGCATAGTTATTAGCAGTTGCCTGGTTAGGAGCCCATCCGCCATACGCTTCAGCAAGTGACGCCTGTTGCGCTTTGGAAACTACCTGTTTAATAGGTATATACGGGCCTGCATTTTCCTGGTCCCTGATCCATGATTGTCCCGGAGGTAACCCCCAATCTAAGTAAGGAATACCTCTTCTGCCTATTGACCAGTCAATACGAGGATCTAAAGTTCCCTGGTAGGTCTGAAAAGTATCCTTATTTTGTGGATGTTTATCATCATCCAGATTATAAGACCACGTAGATAAGCCTTCGTCACTTTTAATGTCGAAATCATTAAAATTATCTAACAATGGCAATCCTGTAGCAGGATCTGTTTTGAATGAATTTGCAAGACTATAAGAAGGCTGGTTAAACCCGCAACATGTTGTTGGGCCACCATAGGGAAAATTCAGTACGTCTCCTCCATTTCCGTTTTGACCGCCGGCATTATCCAATACAGATTCCTGCGCAGAAAATACAGCTTCTGCATTGTTTTTAAATGCAGCATTAAAGTTGTCACCGTAGTGAGGTAAAAGAGCATATTTTTCTCCCTTGGAAGTTTTTCCATTAGCAATTATATCCTTAATTAAAGTATATGCTTCTGGAAATTTCTTTTCATACATATAGCACTTGGCAAGAAACGCCTTGGCAGCCCAGCTATTTGCTCTACCAACTTCAGATTGCTTTTCTGGTAAATGGGCTGCAGCATATTGAAAATCTGCTTCGATCATCGGCCAGGTATCTGTAGTGTTTGACACTAAATAGTTGTTCTTAACCAAGTCTATTGACTCGTCAATATAAGGAATGTTATTCCACATTTTCTTTGCTTCGAGGTGATATACTCCTCTTAAAAATTGTGTTTCAGCTCTTATTTCTATAGTATCTGCCGGCGATAAAGAACCATCTGTAACCAGTGCCATTGTTTTCAAAACATCATTACATCTTGCAACAGAAGCATATACTATTATCCATTTATCATCTAAATATAAACTGGAGGGATCTGCGTCATAAGCCTGAACCGGAAGAAAGTAAGCTCCCTGGTCTTGTTGGAATGAGCCTTTGTGATCATCACCGCCAGGTACGCTGCTAAATATCCAGTCATCTGCTGAACCTTCCCATATACCACCGGAACCATCAGGGGAAATTAAGGCAGGAACGCCGGTTGTGCCTGCAGCTCCTACGCCATCAAGTAAAGAATAAGCTCCAATTAATAAACCTTCGACGCCGGCCTTATTTGCTAAATTTTGTTGGGTAACTGGTCCGGTCAAAGGCTTATTTAAAAAGCTTTTATTACAGGCAATAATCGTAACTATTGCCATCGCTGAGAAAAATGCAATTATTACTTTATAATTTATAGTCTTCATTTTATTTTCTTTTAGCATTATTAAAAGTTTAAACTTACCCCTACTAAATATGATTTTTGATTGTTGGGATAGTTACCATAATCAATTCCGAAAGAAGCATTGGCTGCAAAACCCGGGTTAGCGCCATTAGAGGAACCAGCAGATTGCAATTCCGGATCCAAGCCACTATAGTTAGTAATGGTAAACAAATTCAAAGCCTGTATATACATCGTCATGCTATTCACACCAATATGTTTTAGTAAATTGGGTTTAAAATCATACGCCAATTTTACATACCGGCATTTAAAGAAAGATCCATTTTCTATAAAGTAGGAACTTGATGCATTAGCCGTACTTTGGTTTTCATTTGTTTCAAGTATAGGAACTTTAGCATTTGGATTACTTGGCGTCCAGGAATTATACAATGCGTCCTTACTTTTTGTTACAGGAAATGTTCCATAAAAATCTGTCCAGTACCTAACTTCATTATAATCATCGTTACCCTGAGAACCATAAAAGAAGGCGCTTAACGTCCAGTTTTTATACGTTACACCTAAATTTAAGCCATACGTAAAATCAGGATTTGGATTACCAATAGCGGTACGGTCATTTGCATTTATAGTATCATTTCCATCTATATCTGCAAATTCGAATCGTCCGGGAGCAGCATCAGGCTGAAAAGCAGATCCTTTAACCTGGTTGCTATCCTGGAATATACCTATCACTTTATAACCATAAAAGGATCCTAAAGGTTCTCCAGGCATATTTCTAACCAATTGGCCCTGGCGGGATGCTCCTACGTCAAAATAGCCAGGATTTGGAACTGCCAATACTTTATTATCATAATGAGTGAAATTAACACCAATATCAAATTTCAAATCTTTAGTAGCTGTTCCATGATAAGTAGCATTAATTTCAAATCCTTTATTTTCAATATCAGCACCATTTACAACCGGATAAGTGGCAAATCCAATTCCGGCAGCGGGAAAGCTGTATTGGAAAAGTAATCCGTCAACAGTCTTATCAAAATATTCAGCGGTAAAATCTAACTTATTTTTAAATAAGGTCGCATCCAGACCAATGTTGACAATTTTATCTTCTTCCCAGCTCGTCTTGGAATTTCCTACCTGGGTTTG
The DNA here is from genome assembly GCA_013285855.1 of Bacteroidota bacterium. Taxonomy (GTDB): domain Bacteria; phylum Bacteroidota; class Bacteroidia; order Chitinophagales; family Chitinophagaceae; genus Parafilimonas. Next base: position 19,732 of record JABDGW010000029.1, on the reverse strand, counting down.
CAAATAGCCCGGCACTGAAGAGTTACTGGTACCATTAATGTCGTAGAAGGAACTTTGTGTGCTTTGACCATACGCATTAAAAGGATTGGCGGGATTAACGTTCAAAACTGAACCTAATTTACCCCAACTACCTCTTAATTTCAGGTCGCTGATAAAGTCAATATTCTTCATGAAATCATACTGAGAAATTCTCCATCCTATAGATACAGAAGGGAAATTACCATAACGCACATCCGGAGCAAGTACAGATGCGCCATCTCTTCTAAACGTAGCACCGAGTAAATATGTATTATTAAAAGAATAATCCAGTCTGGCAAAAATTGAATACAGCGAAGTGGAGACAACCGGGCCGCCTGCATAATAACCATAAGTTTGGTTAACAATCTGTGCAGTACCATTATTAAGTGTCCAGAAATAAGGATCAGTAGCCAGGGTAGGACTATAATTATTTCTGGCACCTTCTACGCCTCTTGCATAAGTATTCTTGGCCTCCGATCCAACAAGAACTTTTAAAGAATGTTTTTGTGCAAAGACATTACTGTATGACAGGGTATTGGTCCAAAGCCACGTACTGCTGTACAGAGATCCTTCTGTAAAGCTGTTTGCCAGGTTATGGTTTTCAAATGACTCGTAAGGAGTAAAACCAAAATTGTAATAGTATTGGTTATCAACAGTACCACCGAAACTAGTACGTGCTGTAAAATGCCTGAACAGGTCAACCTCTGCAAATACGTTACCAATTATATCCCATGTGTTTCTTTTGTCTGTTCCTGACCTGTCTTGTCCTGCTACGGGATTACCCGCATTTCCAAGACCCGGACCATCGTAAGCTCCTGCATAATTACCGGCAATATCATGCACCGGCAAAATTGGTAAAGCACCATAAACTCCTGCAATTATACTATTTTCCCAAAGGTTAGGCACCTGGGGATTATCTTTATAAAAAACATAAGCGTTTTCCCCAATCCTTATTATATTTTTTATGGTCGTCATGGTGTTTATCCTAACAGAGTATCTTTTTAAATAGGTATTCGTTACAGTCCCTTGTTGATCGAGGTAATTTAATGAAAACATGTATGCGCTTTTATCAGTTGCCCCACTTGCACTAATTGTATGGCTTTGTTGTAAAGCCGGTTTGAATACTTCGTGAAACCAGTCTGTACCGGTTTTATTTGTTTTCGCAATAAAATAATCTGCTGCATGTGAAGGATCGAAAAAATATTTTGAAGGGTCAACAGCAGGATCTCCTGCGTTTCCGGTACCCCTAACGCCTGTAACCTGGTCACTGTATATATAGTCTGGTATAGTATAATTATCTCCATATAGGTCAGTTCCATCACCTACTTTTTGAGCCAATTGCATCATTTCCGGAGCATCAAGCAAGTGCAAAGGATTACCACTTATAGGTTTCTGTACTCCAACATAACCGTCATAATTAAGTGAAGTTTTTGCTCCCTTTCCTTTCTTTGTTGTTACAACAATAACTCCGTTAGAACCCTGCACACCATAAATAGCAGCAGATCCTGCATCTTTCAAAACCTGTATCGATTCTATGTCTGCAGGGTTTATGTCATGAAGGCTTGCCTGCACGCCATCAATTATGTACAAAGGATCATTATTTCCAAAGGAAGTAATGCCTCGTATATTTATCTGGGAGTTTGCGCCGGGTTGCCCGGAAGTTATAACCTGTACGCCAGCAGCCTGCCCCTGCAACATTTGATCGGGGTTACCGCTCGGGATGGCCTTTAAATTTTTTACGTCAACAACAGCTACTGCACCCGTAATATCCTTCTTTTTTTGTGCAGTATACCCTGTAACAACAATTTCATCTAATGAAGAAGTAGTTTCTGCCAGCTTGATGTCTGCTACTCCTCCTGTAACCTGGGATTCGATAGTAGTAAAGCCAACTGAAGAAACGATAAGTGTTGTTTTACCTGCGGGTAAATTAATTATGAAAGAACCGTCTGCATTAGATACTGTTGCCACGGTGGTTCCTTTAACTGTTACAGTTGCGAAGCCAATGGGCGTGCCATCCTTGCTATTTGTTATTTTGCCCGTCACGGGTTGCTGAGCAATAGCAGAAAAGCCCAGAATCAAAAACAAAAACATAGGTGCGCATAACCGCACAAAAAAGCAATCGATTTTTTGTCTCATAAGTAATAATAAAAAGGTGATAAAATAATAATATAGGACAGTTAAAATTAACAATTCATTGCATGCAGTCCAAAAAAAGTAGAAATTTTTTTAATGTGTAATTGTTACACTGTTCATTGTGTAATTTAAACACATTCACTCACTTAGAAAGTTTTAAAAATCTTATTGTTAACCATTTTTCACAGTCGAAATACCATTAAAAATTTAACACTTAGGTTTATCTATAAAAAGCTAGTGTAACACAATTTTCAAAACAACATCAGTAGCCGTTACGTACAAAACATCTTTCGTTTCATTAAAAGCGCAGTTAGAAGCACGCCGATTATAGACTCTTATCAACCCAATTAATTTTCCTTGCGGCGAAATAATATTTATACCATCCGGCCCTGCACTAAAAATGTTTCCGTACTTATCAATCTTAAATCCATCAGCACCTTGTTTTACAGTTGCTCTGGCCTTCAGTTCTGTTGCATCGAGTAAAACACTGCCACTTTTTATGTTTCCTTTATTATTTAAACGATATGCATACCATTTGCTATGAACATCATCGCTGCTTGCTACATACAAGATCTTTTCATCATTTGATAAAGCAATACCATTTGGTCGCGAAATAGAATCAATCAGCAAAGATGTTTTACCTGATGAATCAACTTTAAAAACACCTTCAAATTTTAATTCACGCAAAGGATCATCAGCACCTTTTGCCAATCCATAAATTGGATCAGTAAAATAAATTGTTCCGTCATGGCTAATCGTTATATCATTCGGGCTATTATATTTTTTACTATTATAGTTTGATGTAATTGCGGTGTAAGAAGCTTTCGGAGAATCCAGCGAACTATTCAATCTTCCAATCTGCCTGTTACCATCCTGGCAAATCAATAACCTTCCTTTGTTATCCAAAGTCAATCCGTTTGAACCAACCTCGCCTTCTCTTGGTTGTGTTCCTGTATAACCTGAAGGTGATAAAAACAGTTGAGTTGAATCGGCTTGCGTCCATTTATATATTTTATTGTTTGGAACATCAGAAAACAACAACATTTGTTTATCGGGAACCCAAACTGGTCCTTCTACCCATTTAAAACCTGTACCAATAATTTGTATCGTTGCGTCTTTACTAATAACATCTTTTGCACTACTATCGTATATTTCAATCGTTGCCACGGCACTGTCTTTTGTTGTTACAGCCGTTGCTGTGCTATTGTTGTTGTTACAACTTAAAATAATAATAATAGCAAAATACAGGCAGAGCAATCGTTTTATATTTTTCATTGAAGAAATTTTACTTGTTATTATAAATACACACATGCGCTTTTATTAAAGCCTCATTGGCATTTTGTTGATGAATTTTTATGTTTGGGTTAATTGTACTTAAAGCAGATGTATACAAGTCCATCAGAACATCATCAGCAACTATTATCACTGATTGACAACAAATAGCACTTACCTCATTTCCTATTAACAATCCACTTAAATGATGATAATTTTCTTCAGCAGAATATTTTTTAAATAGTTGGTTGGTTCTAACATGAAATGACGCATTCAAAACGTTATTCTTTGCTCCATCTTTTACACCTTCTATAAAACTCTTATTATCACTCATAACATTCTTAACAACAGATTTTGCGAGCAAGCTTTTTGTTGACAAAAGATCAAAGAATTCGCCGGTTATGTATGTTTTAAAATCAACAGCAATTTTATTTTTCACAACAACATGTTTTGAATGTGTCCCTGGAAAAATAACCAACGTTTCTTCATCACTCAAATCACACCCAATTAAAATAGTTTCTTCTCCACGCATCACATCATTTTTAGTTTGCAAACCTGATACAAGTAAGATAGGATGTTTACAAAATTCATCTGCAACAAAATGATCTGTTATTAAATTTTCACCTGATAAATTAAAAGGAGCATTCGCATAGCTCAATTCTTTCATTCCAATGGTTGATGAAGCCATTCCTGAAATAATTACCCGCACATCTTTCACAATAGCGACAGGCATTTTTTCAACATTCGATTGAATAAAACTTCGGTAAAAATTCGCTCGTACATTTTCAGGTTTGCGTATGGCAATCCATTCATTATGTATTGCATTAACTCCCTCATTAGTTGAGATTTCATGCAACACTTTCATCTTTTCAATATCAACTAACCGCAGGCGAAAAGAACTCGTTCCCCAGTCACAACTTAATATGTATTTTGATTTATTCATTAATACCAACACGTTCTACTTTTCCAACTAAAAAAATATAACTCATTGCGCCAACCAATGCCAGACAGCTAATAAAAATTAAAGCAGGTGCAAAGTTTCCATTCTCTGCTAAATGACCAATTACAATCGGAATTGTTATACTTGCAAGCCCGCCGAATAAATTAAATGTTCCGCCTGTTAAACCTAATAAATTTTTTGGTGCCAGCAACGATACAAAAACCCATGTTATTGAAGCGAACCCATTACCAAAAAATGCTAGTGCCATAAAGAAAATAACGATACCCGGTTGCGTAACATAATTGGCAAATACAATGCTCATTGATAAAAGCAAACCTGTTATTATCGGCGCCTTTCTTGCTACCGCAGCAGACACATTTTTTCTAACTAAATAATCTGATAAAAACCCTGACAATAATATACCTGTAAATGCAGCAATAAAAGGAATCGCCGTATAAAATCCCGATTGAATAAAGTCCATCTTTCTATAATCAACCAAATATTTTGGGAACCATGTTAAGAAAAAACTTGCAGCACCGCCCAGGCAAAACTGTCCGATATAGATGCCCCATAATTTTCTTTGTGATAATACAATAATCAAATTGCTCCATTTAAATTTTGTACGTTCAACATTATTTACATCACGATTAAAAACGCCGCCACCTTCTTCTATGTATTTCAACTCATCATTACTTACGCGCTTGTGTTGCGATGGTGAACGATACAAAAAATACCAAATAAACCCCCATATAATTCCAACTATACCTGTTATAAAAAATAAACCCCGCCAACCTGTTTTTGCTTCAACAAAAAATAAAACCGGTGCTAAAAAAGCAAGCCCTAAAAATTGACCTGATGTATAGGTTGCGATCGCCGATGCTCTTTCTTTTTCGGGAAACCAGCTTGTTACAATTTGATTGTTCATCGGGTAAGAGGGTGCTTCAAATGCGCCAATTAAAACACGCAATAAAATCAATGTAAAAAAGCTATACGTTAGCCCTAAACAAAACGTCGCAACACTCCAACCAATCAACGTAATACAATACAAAATTCTCGTTCCAATTCTGTCAACTAAAATACTGCCCGGTATCTGCAGGGATGCATACGTCCATGCAAATGCAGAAAAAACATAACCCATTTTTATGTTATCAAATTGCAGTTCTTTTTGCACCATCAAACCCGCAACAGAAATATTACTTCTGTCCATGTAATTAATTACTACGTTCACAAAAATCATGGCAAGAATTCCATACCTGACCTTCGATTGATTCTTCATAAGCAACTGCAATCATCGTATTGATACGATTTGTTTTTTATGTTACCGGCAATAGTTTTTATCTCGTGCATTATGTTTTTAAAGGTCTCTATAAATACCGCAATATTTTTATGTTATCAGCTGCAGCGTGTCATGGCATCGTCCCCTGTGTCACTCCCTTGTACTGCATATTTTCATGGCGACGTATGTTTTAATTTCAAATCACCATTCTGCAACACTTCCATCTTCATGAAACCACCACGGGTTTTTCCAGTTATGACCGACCTTCGCCATTTCAATTACTTTCTCTTCATTAATATTTATTCCCAAACCAGGCTGCGATGGAATATTTACAAAACCATTTTCATACTTAAACACCGATGCATCTTCTAAATAATCCAGCAAATCATTTCCGGTGTTATAATGAATGCCCAAACTCTGTTCCTGTATAAATGCATTATGGCAAGTTGCATCAACCTGCAAACAAGCAGCTAAAGCAATCGGGCCAAGCGGGCAATGCGGCGCTGCTGCAACATCGTATGCTTCAGCCATTGAAATAATTTTTTTGCACTCAGTTATTCCGCCTGCATGTGACAAATCAGGTTGAATTATATCAACACAACCATCTTGTAACAATTGTTTAAAATGCCAGCGACTAAACATGCGTTCACCTGTCGCAATTGGTATAGAAGTTAATTGCGCAATCTCTTTCAACGCTTCATTATTTTCCGGCAACACAGGCTCTTCTATAAACATTGGATGATATTGTTCCAACTCTTTCGCTAATACTTTTGCCATTGGCTTATGCAATCTTCCATGAAAATCAATTCCAACTTCAACACTCATTCCAACAGCTTCCCGTAAAGCCGCAACACGTTGCAATACACGATCAATCTTTTCATAAGAATCTATGTATTGCATTTCATTTGTTGCATTCATTTTCACAGCAGTAAAGCCTTGTTCTTTTGCAAGCCTTGCAGCATTGCCAATATCATTTGGCCTGTCACCACCAATCCATGAATACACACGCATTTTATCTCTCGTTTTTCCGCCAATCAATTGATAAATGGGCGCATTAAAATATTTTCCTTTTATGTCCCACAATGCCTGGTCAATGCCTGAAATAGCGCTCATTAATATTGGGCCGCCACGATAAAAACCACCACGATACATCGTATTCCAATGCCCTTCAATATCCATCGAATCTTTACCAATTAAATTTTGCATCAGTTCATCAACAGCAGCTTTTACAGTTGCAGCTTTTCCTTCAATAATTGGTTCACCCCAACCAGTAATTCCTTCATCTGTTTCAATTTTTAAAAACAACCAGCGCGGAGGAACTATGTATAATTGATATGATATGATCTTCATAATTTATATTGATTGATTTGCTGCAAAGCTTCTTTTACAGCGGCTTCAATAGCTGTATAATTTTTGGATGCAATCATTTCTTTTGTAGCCAGCCATGTTCCGCCCACAGCAATTACATTTTTCATTTTTAAATAATCATTCATGTTAGTAATGTTCGTGCCTCCCATTGGTATAAAATGCAAATTCAGTTGTTCATACGGCCCTAACATAGCTTTTAAAAATCCTGTTCCTCCAAGTTGCGCAGCAGGAAATAATTTTAATATTGAATAACCAAGATTGTATGCGGTTTCTATTTCAGAAGGCGTCATCACCGCAGGAATGAACGGAAAATTTTGCGCTTTTGCTTCCTGGCAAACATCAATATTTAAACCTGAACTCAAGCCAAACTTGGCACCTGCATTTATTGCTTTTTTCAAATATTCAATAGTTAATAAAGTGCCTGCACCCAATTGCATTTCAGGAAATTTTTTACCAATGAGTTCAACACATTTTGCAGCTGCATCTGTGCGAAAAGTTATTTCCATTGTATTCAAACCTGCATTTAAAAATGCTTCTGCAATATGTACTGCATTATCGGCATCATCAATAGTTACAGCAGGCAATATTTTTTGTTTTAAAGCTTCCGTTAATACATTCATGTCATTTATTTTTTACAAACACAATTTTTGCGAGTGTGAATTTATTGCGTTTATCTGTTGTTTTAAATCTGAAAGAAATTGTTTCATTCAATTCATTAATATTAACCTCACCGGCTTTTTGTGTTTGAAATTTTTCTGTTGATGAAGAATATGCATCTATCCAACCAGATATCTGCGTTTGTGTTTGCCAAACTGAAAACTGTGCCGCATCAGTCCCTTTATCAAAATTTATATAAACAGAGTAGTTGCCAGCAGGTATATCTTTAAAATAAAATTTCAATAAAGATTCATCGCTGATAGTGTAAAACATTTTCTTCGCAGGCCCATCCCATTTAGCATATACACTCATATTTTCATCCATTGCAGAAGGTGTTATCTGCGGATAAAATTCTAACGTATCTGGTATAAAAATTTTTGTGTTATCATTTGATGGAATAACAGTTTGCGCATTATTCCTGTCGCAATAATAATAGCTTACTGAAGTATAATCAGATGGAAATAAATTATGCTCAGGCCCGTGTTCAATTGTTTGCAATAAAGATGTGTTGAATGAAATTTTATCATTTATAAAATACCGGTAACCGCCTGTTCCTGACAACGCAGTTGAATAACCTAAACAACCGGAAAGCGGTAAACTCATCGCATCGTTCCAACGATCAAGCAAGGCATACCAGCCGCCATTAAAAAAGTCTTCGGAACCTGTTCCATGAAATCGTGTTTCGCCATCAACAACTGTTGAATCATCACCCTCAGAAAATAAAGTCATTCCAGGTTTTAAACCTTGTGCCTGTAAAACAACACCTGCAAAATGGCCTTTGCCTTTTACATCAAGCATGGTATAGGGTTTGCCGGTTTGCACAGGATTTTCACGATTCCATGTTGCATAAAATTTGCCTTCTGTTGCAGCATCTCTTTTTTTATTTTGAACAAACACTTTGGTTGTAAGTGCAACATTATTTAATTCAACATTCGTTGTTGCCTTTCTGTAAATCAATTCAATTTTTGCCGATTTATCATACGGCATCGGAAACCATGAATAATGTATTTTTCCGTCGCTGCCAACCATCAAGCCCTGCATAGAAGCTTTGCCAAAAGCATAACCAAAATAATCTGCAAGCGGACAATAGATAGCAGTTTGTTTATCATCATCCCATGTTATTTTTAAATCAATATTCTTTGCAATTGTATCTAATGTTGACTGCGAGATAATTTCAAAGCCTGTAATACGCCCTGCCGTTGTAGAATTGAACGCTGTTATGGTTTCACTGGGTTTTATGATAAACTGTTTTTTTGATTCAGTAAAAACAACATCAGTATTTTTTAAAACAGATAATGGTTCTTTCCACGCTGCTTCAATTTTTTTTAATGCCTCTTTTTCATCATCATTAAATGGTAATGCAAAATTTTTTATTGTTGTTGAAGCATCATACAATCTATACCCAATTTGATGAAACTGAGTGTTCTTTCCTTTAAAAACAATCCTGCAAAATTTGCTAAATGGAATCGGCAAATAACAATAGTAGCCACCAAGTTGGTTACTGCAAAGCGGCGCAACAAATGGATATACTTTACCTGAAAACAAATCCATATAACAAATAGAAAAAGATTTTTGCAAAGTATCATCAATATAAAAATCGAGTGTATCAGCAGACGGAGTTGGCGTCCAGATTCTGTTAATAACACCCGGGCCTTTTTGCTCAAAAATCACTAAGGAGCTATCAACATTTCTTCTTATAAAAGAATAAGTACCGTTAAAGCCATCATCATTTCCACCGGTTCTGTCGTATGTTGAAACTTCAGCGCAAAATGTGTTCTCTTCATATTTTGGCAAAGAAGAAAAATCATAGAATTGTTTCAGGAAATATGCAACATTTAAAGCATTCTTATTGCTTTGTGAGAATGATAATGATGACAACGCAATAAAAAAAACCAGCAATGAATTTCTTCTTCTTGTCATTATTTGGCCAATGTAATTTTTATTTTATTATGATTGATGCGCTAAGTTTTTCATCAGTACTATTACCTCCAACAACAACAGAATAATTGCCACTGTATAATTTCCATGTATTCGTTGCATCATTCCATTTTTTCAATTCTGATAATGCAATTGAAAATGATGCGATACCTTCTTCATTTATCTTTAAAGAAAGTTTTTTAAACGCTTTCAACTCTTCAAGTGGCATATCATTTTGTTGCGGGTAATGTATGTAAACCTGTGCAACTTCGTCACCATCATAATTACCGGTGTTCTTTATTTTTAGGCTGAATGAAATGCTGTCTTTTGTTACAACAGGTTTAGTTATCCATGTATAATCAAACTTTGTATAACTCATTCCAAAACCAAAAGGATATTCAACAGCACCATTAAAATAGCGATAGGTTCTGCCCTTCATTGCATAATTATTATATGCCGGCAATTCATCAATCGAAGTATAAAATGTAACCGGCAAATGACCAGATGGTGAAACTTTCCCCAATAAAATATCTGCCAAAGCATTGCCGCCTTCTTCACCCGGGTACCATGCAAGAACAATAGCATCTGCATATTGTTCAACCTCTTTTACGTCAACAGCGCTGCCTGCATTTATAACAAGTATGATTGGATTCTTTGTTCCTTTTCTCAACGCTTTTAAATAAGCAATATGTGCAGGCGGCAAGCTTAATGTTTTTCTATCTGCGCCATATTCCGAAAGAAACGCATCACCTTCCTCGCCTTCATAAACAGGCGTTAAACCTAAACATGCAATTGTAAGATTTGCATTGCCTGCAGCCCATATTCCGCCAAACTTTGTGGTGTCTTTATAATCGCAACCCATATCGTATTCAACACGTGTTCCAACACCAACGGCATTTACAATTCCTTCAACAAAATTCACGGTATGATCACTTACTCCGTGATAACTTCCCAGCAATGCATCAAGCGATGAAGCATTTGGACCAACAATCATTAACTGAGGATATTTTTTTAGATCGAGCGGAAGGATATTGTTATTATTTTTCAATAACACCATGCTTTGTTGCGCCATTGTTCTTGCAAGCAAACGATGATAAATATTAGCAATACTATCTGCTTCATAAGTTTTATAAGGTGATGTTGCTGCATCATTAAAGAAGCCAAGTTTTATTTCTGTGCGAAGAATATGTGCCAATGCACTATCAACATCTTCTTTTGTTAGCAATTTTTGATCAATGGCTTTCAATACATCATTTTGCAGGACGCCGCCGCATTCAAGATCAACACCAGATTTAATTGCAGCCGCAGCAACTTCAACAGTTGTAGGATATGTTTTATGACTTTTATAAATATCATCTAAAGCCCCGCAATCAGTTACAACATGTCCCTGGAAATTCCATTCTTTATGCAGGATATCATGCAATAAAGTTTCGCCTGAACAACAAGGCTCGCCATTAACGCGGTTATAGGCACACATCACTGATTCAACATTTGCATCAACTAATTTTTTAAAAGCATATAAATATGTTTCGCGCAAATCTTTTTCATTAACAATTGCATTAAAACCATGACGTTCACTTTCCGGCCCGCTATGTACGGCAAAATGTTTTGCGCAGGCAGATGCCTTTAAATGCAAAGGATCGCTACCCTGGATTCCCTGCACAAAAGCAGTTCCCATTGTGGCTGTTAAAAATGGATCTTCACCATACGTTTCTTGTCCACGCCCCCAACGCGGATCACGAAAAATATTGATATTGGGACTCCAGAATGTTAAGCCCATATATTGAAAATGATTACCGCTTTGCGATGCAAGATTATACTTCGCTCTTGCTTCTGTTGAAATTGCGTTTGCGCATTCTTTCAATAAATCATTATTAAAACTGGCAGCCATTCCAATTGCCTGTGGAAACACTGTTGCGTTGCCTGCCCTTGCAACTCCATGCAAGGCTTCATTCCACCAGTTGTATGCCGGAATTCCCAAACGATCAACAGCCTTACTTTCATAACTAAGCAAAGAAATTTTTTCTTCAAGTGTAAGCTGATGCAACAAATCATTTACTCTTGTTTCCATCGGCTGCGAAGCATCACGAAATACCTGCTTCTGTTGTGCAAAAAGATTTACAGAAATTAAAGCCAAAGAAGTAAAGACAAATATTTTTTTCATGACATGCTTTAATGGATGACAATAAACCCAAAGCTCATTTTTTATTTTATCAGATATTACCCAACTGATGTTTGGTCAATTCATTCTCAACATTCCCAGTGTTTAGTGTTGATGCAGGTTCAAATAACATTACAGATACTTCTTCATCAGCAACAGGCTTATGTTCAACACCACGTGGTACAATTAAAAATTCATTTTCATTTACAGTAATTGTTCTATCCCGAAACTCCATTTTAAAACTTCCTTTCAACACATAAAACAATTCATCTTCGTTATCATGTTTATGAAAAACGAACTCACCTTTAAACTTTACAAGCTTTACCTGTTGGCCATTTAATTCACCTGCAATTCTCGGGTTCCAATGATCATGAATGAGCGAAAGTTTTTCATTGATGTTTACCTTATTCATAATTATTTATTTAGGTTTTGTTGCTGATGCATACAACTTACTCAATGCATCTTTATCATCACTATTAAACTGAACAGAAAACAACCATGGCCCATCCAACTGGCCAATCTTGATCAATATATGATTCCAGCCTTCATTCAGTGCAAGCGGGATTTTTTTTGGGTCAGTCATACCTGATCCATATATCTTCCTGTCTTCAAAAATTTCATCAGAGTTTACATATACTTTTACGCCATCGTCTGAACGCAAACTCATTGTAAGTTGTGAAGTATCCATTGTTTTTGATGCATGAATCCAGAAGCTTGCGTACTCAACAGAATTAGTTCCGGGATTAGTGCCAGAAACACGTTCTACCGTTTCTAAATAATTGTTCGCATCCAATGCTTCATTCTTTAAAACAGAACCTTGTGAACGTGCACGGCTACCTTCTGTACCGGGAACACCAATGCGAAAGAAATCGAACAAACCATCGCCTGATGAAGTTGCTTTTGTCCATACCCGGTTACCAATTTTATCATCAGTATTTGGGTTTGCTTTCACTTCATCACCAATAAAATCTTTATCTAAAATCTTCGGATATTTTTCACCTTGAAAAGAACCAAGCAATAAAGCCTGGTTTAAAAATCCAGCACCATCAAAACCATTATTATATCTATCAATTGGCGCGGTTTCTTCAACACCAAGATTTGCAAACAAGCTCCTGAACAATTTTAATCTTTTGTCTGAACGCACATCAGGCAACAGCGTTGTTATAATAATTTTCCCGCCTAACGTATCTCTTGCAATCATCACAGGTTGCCTTGCATCATCACCATTATCCATAAACCAGCGGCGTGAAAATACATTCGTAACAATCAGCTTATTGCTTTCATCAACCATTGGTCCGCTTAATGTTTGATAAACAATATTCTTATCAGATTGATCCTGAAAATATAAATCTGCCAACGCAATAGAAGCTGTTTCAATCGCTTTTCTATCTGCATATAAAGCACCTGCAGTTTGATTATTTAAGTTTATACTTTGAGGTAAAATTGCGTTGATGTTCCTAACGTTATTTGAATCAACCCAGATAAAAACAGTGCCTTTATTTTTTAAGGTTGAAAGCATTTGATTTTTAGCTTCGGCAATTCTATCATTACTTAATGAGGCACCATCAACAACAAGTAAGGTGTTATTACTTTTTTCTGTTGATGTGATGCCTGCTGATTCAAGTGCTTTATGTAAATTACTTTGTTCATCACCTAAAAAATTTATTTGCTTAATAGTTGCTTTTGGTGGTGATGGAAGTTTTAATGTTGTATCACGATGATCATATTTGCAAGGCAAAGCGCCGGATGGATTATATGCTGCTTTCACCGCTTCAAATACAGCCGTTGTTTTATAAAATGGCTGTGTTGAATCATAACCCGAGTTGAAGTTAGTAACATAAGGCGGCAAATGTTCCGGTTGCATGCCCGGCACACCTTCTTCATATTTCCCAAAATAAATGCCATCTGTTAACGAAGCTTTTTTTGAATCAGCAACACCTAACGGAATTGTTTCGAAACATATATTTGAAATTGTAAACACACTCGTGAACGCTGATATTTTTCTTTGTTCTGTAAGATACCAATACGTTTCTATTGCAATTCCTTCCTGCATGCCCGTTCGGTTTTCATAAGAGCGTTCGCCATTGTAAGCAGAGAATACTGCAGGTGAACCCCATATCATACTACCACCCTCACCAATACCAAAAGGCTTATCTTTTGGCGCCTGCCTATTCCAATCCTGTGGTTTGCCATAATGGTAAATGTATGTAGGCAATCTTCCATGAAAATCACCATCGCCATCACTTGATATCCATGGGCGTGTTGGATCTAATACTTTAATCCTGTCTGAAAGCTTTACAACATTATCAATAACAGGATCCCAATATTGCCGGGGATTTCCATTCCACCACAATGCAGATAATACTTCATTGGCAATACTCCACCCAAATATGCTTGCATGGTCTCTGTCGCGCAACACCATGTTATCAATGTGATCATTAAAACGCTGCCATGTTTCCGGCGCATAATAATTTATTTGCATCGTGCTTGCATAAATCTCGCTTTCTTCTAAAATTGCGATGCCCATTTCATCAGCTAAATCAAGATAAAATTTCGGGCGAATGTTTGCATGTAAACGTATTGCATTTCCATTTACATCTTTTATTGCTTTATACCACGACCATGCATAACGACGAGTTAAATAAGGCACGCCTAACAAATGACCAGATTCACCGCGCAATTGATATGGTTTTCCATTCAGCGTAACCTGCGTGCCTTGTATACCCCATTGCCGCCAGCCAAAACGCTCATAAAACCTGTCTTCTGTTATATTGTTTTGCTTGATATCAAGCACCAATGCATACAGGTTTGGTGTTTCAGGTGTCCAGTATTTTAATTCATTGCTGATAGGTTTTGTAAGCGTGATAGTAGTTGTCATTCTTGCACCAATAGTACCACTTACTGATATGATTAATGCAACAGGAGAACATAGCTCCCACTTAGGTTCCGGCGCTGATAAAACAGATGTATCTGCTTTGTTTATCCATGGAAGTATGTTGCCACCGATTGTAAAATTCTGTATTACTCCTGTGCTGTTGGTAATGGTTAGTTCCATCTCCAAGATGCCTTTATCAACCAATGGTTTTACATAAATACTTTGCACTCTTATATCAGGCAAAGCCTGCAAAAAAACATCCTGCCAAATGCCAACCATTTGTTCTGTCCACGGAGAACCGCTTGGATATGTAAATGCGCCAAACATGCCCGGTACATTAAATAAATTTTCCTGTCGTACACCAATCAATAATGTATCGGGTTTATCATCATCATTTACAAAATCCGTAATGTCTGCTTCAAAAGGCAATGCGTTGTCAAAATGTTCAGCAACCTGTTTGCCATTCACGTACACTTGTGCGTTGCCGGCTATCGCTTCAAAATGCAAAATCAATCTTTTGTTTTTCCAGTTTGACGGAACTGTAAATGTTCTTCTTAACCATCCCATTCTTGCTTTATCCCATTCTTCAGGATAGGATGGATATGTTTTGCCGCCGCTATATGTGAATGCATTTATATTCCATGGTGAAGGAATTTTTATTGGTGTTGATGACCAGCCATTAGCTTTTGCTGCCGGCAATAAAGGGACACCGTTTTTTAGATCATAGTTTCCAGGTAGAGAAACAGGCTGAAACTGCCATGAACCATTCAAACATATTTCATCTCGATTAGGTTTTTCAACAGGTTTTATCAAGCCTTCCTGCGGAGCAAATTTTCTTGTGAAGGTTACACCATTTTGTTGTGCAAATAATGAAGCATGAATAATTGCAATAACAAATACAGAGGCAATGATCGTTATTATGTTCTTCATAAAATGACTATCATTTTTTTACACTGTCAAGTTCCTTTTCAAACTCAGTAACGTGTGGACCTCTATTAATCAACGCCTGCCTTTCAGTATCATCTTTAATCCAGCGATACACCCATGAAATACCCGGCTGTTGCATAAAATAATCATGACTCTGATAGATCGGATCGTTCATCGCTTCATCAAGTGTAATGAATGTATATCCTTTTTGTTTTAATGCTGCAATCAATATATCTATATAATCCGCATTCAACAAAACATCATGCATCAAATAAATTTGTTGTATATCCCGGCCCTGTTTATTGCTGGTTATGCTTTCGATGTAATCAAAATATTCAAGTGTTTTTTTAATGAATGCATCACCGATCCTCTTCGCATCCGCATTCATATTATGCAACTTATAATACGCATATAATTCAGTAATCATCCAATCTTCACTATGTACAGTAAATGGCGTAATGATATAATGATGCTTATTTAAAAATGCTTCAGCCTGGATATGTTGTGTTGAATCTTTACCCAGATCATTATACGGAAAGCGGAAATATTTTTCTTCTTTATTATATTTTTTTGACAGCGTTTTTGATATAGTCTCGCCTTTTAATACTTCCGTTTTAAAAGAATCAACTCCGATTGAAGAATACATTGCATGATTGAATCCATGATTGCCAACAGTTACATTTTCATCCTTTATCCAATCGTTAAACAGGCTTAGATTTTTCGATATTGCATCAGTTGAAAATATTCTTGCTTCATTTATAAAAGCTGTTACCGGCAAATGCATCGAATCAATCTTATCCAACAAACGATGTTGAAAATTTTCACTGTTGTATAATGCTGAATTAGGAACATCATCAATCGTTATGGCAACTTTTTTTTGCGCTGAATTTTTTATACAAAACAGCAATACAACCAATATAAATCCTGTTCGCTTCATTACATTAATTTGTTCCAAATAAATTCAGATTCACATCATAAAAAACCAATACCCAATCATCTCCTGTTGGCGGATCAATGCCATAACGATCTCTTGTTTCACAAGTACCAATTTTTATAACTTCTCCTGTTCGCGGATTATACCAGTTCATGCGCATCGGCTTGCCTGAGATTGCTTTTGCGTTCATTTCAAAACTCTGGCCTTCTGGTATATAAACAACATAACAACTGCTGTCGCTTGCACGCGCCGCACAGATATAATCTTTTGAACCAAAATTTTCTCTTCCTTTTGTTATAGTATTATTTGTTTCATCCGGAATAAATTTTTGCCATGGTAATTTTTCAAACAATTTAAAGCAATAAGAAACCTGTTGCATTCCTTGCGTGTTCATTAAAGGCTTCCAATTTTTAAATGAGTAACATTGGTTATACATATCTCCCGAACTAAATGAAGTTCCCGCGCAACCACTTAACAAACCATCATACATTTTACGTCTTATCCATTGATAATTTTCATTATCAGCAAAATGAGGAACATCCTGTTCATAGCTTTGATCAAGCTGCATTATCATTCTGCCTTTGTTATGATGAGACAATTCTGATTTATATTGCGGGCCTCTTTCAAACAACACAGATTCCGTCCACACATATTCGCCATCCACATCAATATATTTACTAAAAGGTTTATTGTCTGTTGACCAAACAGAACCTCTGTTCATATCAAAATGTCCCGTCCACAAATGATCTTTATCAAACTCCTTCATGCCTTCTATTAAATTATTTACATAAGCAAACAATTCGCCACTGCAATTATTATCGCCACCTAAAACCCACATAATATTGTTTGTGTTTTGATAACGCTTGCCAAGAAACTCACCATATTTTTTCATTTTAAGCGTATCATTTTTTCCATTTAATAATTCATTCCACCAACCTTGTGAAGCATCTTCGGTATAACCCATATAACATGGCAGCACCATCACAAAAAAATCTTTTTGTTCAGCCATTTTAAAAAATCGGTCTGCATGTTCAAAATATTTTTCATTTGGTGTTGAAAAATCCCATTGTACATTAAACGGAGAAACGCCTTGCCAAAAAGGTGGATTGCCCGTCATTTGAGAAGGTGCATTACAAATAATTCCTGTGATAACTGTATTAAAACCTTTTTGTTTTATGCTGTCAAGAAAAGCCGCTTCATCTTTTTCAGAAAGTGCCTGAATTAAAGCCCAGGCAGAAAATTCTTTAATCAAAAACGGCTTGTTGTTTCCATCAGCAAGATATGTTTTGCTTTCACTAAGTTTTAAGGGAAATACAGTTTGTGCATTTATAGAAATACATGATCCAAAAAATAAAATTGCCAATAATGGCCTTGTTAAGTATATCAGTTTATAAGGCATATTATTTTTATTAAGATTATATTCTTAAAAGCGCCAGCAATCTATTGTAGCATACACTTATTACGATGTTCATCAGTTTGGCGCAATGGGCAATACAATATTACTATAGTATTTAAATAAATGCAACTGCGTGCAAGCAGTAATTCAATATTGTACTATTACTACAGTATAATAAATTAATTAAAAGAGGATTTTAAAATCTGCTGTATATAATCGTGCATATTACCAGAGGATATCCATTGTATATCCTTATCTTTTTTAAACCAGGTTAACTGTCTTTTTGCGTATTGTTTTGTATTTGTTTTGATTTGGGCAATGGCTTGCGGCAATATTATTTTTTCATCTAAAAAATCAAAAATTTCTTTATAGCCTACGGTTTGCAAAGCATTCATATTTTTATATGAATACAAAGATTTTACTTCTTCAACTAAACCCTGTTGTATCATTTCATCAACACGGTGTTCAATATTTTCATGCAGTTGTTGTTTTGATAAATCAATTCCAATCTTGCTAATATAGAATGGCCGCTGAACTTTTTTATTTTTCCTAAAATCAGTTATTGATCTTCGTGTTGATGTTATTACTTCTAAAGCACGCATTAAGCGCTGCGGATTTTTTTGTTCTGCCTGTTGCCAGAAAAACGGGTCTTTATTTTTAAGCTCTTGCTGCAACCATTGCAAACCCTCTTCTTTATAATTTTTTATTATCTCATTGCGCACTGACAGGTCAATTTCCGGTATTTCATCAAGCCCTTCGCAAAATGCTTTTATATACATGCCTGTTCCGCCAACCATTATTGCAGTATCATTTTCTTTAAAAATTTCATCGGCAGCTTTTAAGGCATATTCTTCAAAAACCTGTGCATTTACCGTATCATGTATAGAATGGGAATTAATAAAATAATGGTTGATAGAATGCAGTGCTTTTTTTGATGGTTTTGCCACACCAATATTTAATTCTTTATAACACTGTCTTGAATCTGCAGAAATAATGGATGTTTTAAAATGCTCTGCAAGCTGTAAAGAAATATCTGTTTTCCCCGATGCTGTTGGGCCAACAATTATAATAACTGTTTTCTGCAATTTCATTCAAGCCTAAATTAATACATGACTTGTAACATCGCTTTCCGTAATTATTTTGCCTGATAAAATTACAAGCCTTTCTACCACGTTCCGCAGTTCGCGTATATTGCCAGACCAGTTATGCCTTTGTAATGCATCAACCGCTTTTTTATCAATTTCTTTTTTTGCCTGCCCGTAATCTTCTGCAATGTCTTCAAGAAACTTATCTATTAATAACGGCACATCTTCTTTACGTTCATTAAGCGATGGTACATGAATAAGAATAACATTCAGGCGATGATACAGATCAATACGAAAATTTTTCTCTTCAACTTCTTTTAAAAGATTCTTATTGGTTGCCGCAATTACCCGCACATCCACATTAATTTCTTTATCTCCGCCAACTCTTGTAATTCTTCCTTCCTGCAAAGCCCGCAACACTTTTGCCTGCG
>JABDGW010000029.1:0-332 GCA_013285855.1 Bacteroidota bacterium | reverse complement strand
ATTTAAACTCATATCGCCCACTTCATCTAAAAATAAAGTGCCGCCGTTGGCCAGTTCAAATTTGCCTATACGTTGTTTTATGGCTGATGTGAACGAGCCTTTCTCATGGCCGAATAATTCGCTTTCTATAAGCTCAGATGGTATAGCGGCGCAATTCACTTCAACCAAACTTTGATCTGTGCGTTTGCTTTTTGTATGCAGCCATCTTGCCACCAATTCCTTCCCTACACCATTTTCGCCGGTTATTAAAACTCTTGCTTCGGTTGGCGCTACTTTTTCAATTGTTTCTTTTATTTTTTTCATCGGCTCGCTTTCACCTATCATTTCTTCTA
>JABDGW010000028.1 GCA_013285855.1 Bacteroidota bacterium | reverse complement strand
GCTTCATTGTAAATCGCATCATTCATTAATGATTTTTGCAAAGCCTGTATTTCTTCAAAAGATTTATACGGAACGATCACATAAATTACTTTATCAGTAGCTGTATCGTTTGCAATTGGTTTAAAAACGCCAATACTTTTTTTATCATTTCTGTGTAAGGCAGGCAATAAAGCCGTTTGCAGGTAAGTGTCTAACGTAATTTCCTGTTGCGCATCTTTAAAATGATAAACAGTTATTTCATAAATATCATTAGCAAAACTTTTTGTTGAAATAAAACTGATTGAAAGCAATACTATCAATGTGAAATATTTTTTCATAAAATGTATATTAGGAGGTAAAGTTAACGTCACTTCATAAATCATGTCTGCGATTGATTATTTTTGCAGCTTAAATTTTTTGAATGAATATAGTAAAGGTAGCCGGCATACAAATGAGTTGTTCTGCAAACAAAGAAGCAAATCTTTCTAAAACAATTGAGCGCATAAAAGAAGCTGCGGCAAAAGGTGCAAAAATTGTTTGCACGCAGGAACTATTTACTTCGCTGTATTTCTGCGATGAAGAGAATTATGACAATTTTAAATTAGCAGAATCTATTCCCGGCAAAACAACAGAACAATTATGCAGTCTTGCAGCAGAATTGAACGTTGTTATCATTGCTTCTTTGTTTGAAAAAAGAGCGCAGGGAATTTATCACAATACAACAGCAATTATTGATGCAGATGGAACATATTTGGGCAAGTACCGGAAGATGCATATTCCTGATGATCCTGCTTACTATGAAAAATTTTATTTCACGCCGGGTGATCTTGGTTATAAAGTTTGGAATACAAAATATGGGAAACTTGGTGTGTTGATCTGTTGGGATCAATGGTATCCTGAAGCTGCTCGCATAACTTCTTTAATGGGTGCAGAAATTTTATTTTACCCCACAGCAATTGGTTGGGCAACCGACCAGGATGAAGAAACAAATAATGAACAATACAATGCATGGCAAACTATTCAACGCAGCCATGCGGTGGCAAATGGTGTACATGTGGTAAGCATAAATAGAGTAGGGTTGGAGCAGGATGGAAGAATGAAATTCTGGGGCGGATCATTTGTGTCAAATCCGTTTGGTAATCTTATTTATAAAGCTTCGCACGATAATGAAGAAGTTTTTCTTGCTGATATCGATACAGCAAAAACTGATAAGTACAGAACGCACTGGCCTTTTATGCGCGATAGAAGAATTGATTCTTATCAACAGATAACAAAAAGATTCATTGATGAGGAGAATTAGTCCGAAAGTCAGAAAGTCTGGAAGACAGAAAGTAAATACCAATCCTAAATAATATGCCGTTTAAATTTGAAAAATTAATTGTTTGGCAGAAGTCATTAGATCTTGCAACAATAGTTGATGAGATTTCTAAGAAATTTCCGAAAGAAGAATTATATGTTTTATCATCACAAATAAAAAGAGCTGCTGATTCTATTTCATTAAATATTGCTGAAGGCTCAACAGGACAAACGAATCCTGAGTTTAAAAGATTTCTTGGTATTGCTTTGAGATCAGATGTTGAAGTTGTTGGTTGTATTCATCTAGCTAAAAGAAGAAACATTATTAGCAATGATGATTTTGAAAAAATTTACAAAGCATGCGAAGAAATATTAGTAATGATTAACGCACTTAAAAAATCTCTTGATTAATAATGCCAACTGCAAATCTTCCTGACTTCCGGTCTTCCGGTCTTTCAGACTTTCGGACTCCATCACAACTTGGCTTTCATTTTCCCGCCGAATTTGCACCGCATGAAGCAACGTGGTTAAGTTGGCCGCACAAAGAAGCATCATGGCCGGGAAAAATTCAAACAATATATAAGCCGTATGCACAATTTATAAAAGCTGTTGCAGCAGGAGAGAAGGTGCGCATTAATGTGAATGATGAAGCAATGAAATCTTTTGCAGAGCACACTTTACAAAAAGAAAATGTAAACATGCAACAGGTTGAATTTTTCTTTCATCCAACCAATGATGCATGGTGCAGAGATCATGGTCCTGCATTTGTTATTAATACTGAAAAAAAAGAAAAAGCAATTGTTGATTGGGGTTATAATGCATGGGGCAATAAATATCCGCCGTATGATTTGGATGATGTTATTCCAACATTGATTGCAAAACAATTTGGCTTAAAAGTATTTTATCCAAACATTGTAATGGAGGGTGGTTCTGTTGAATTTAATGGTAAAGGAACATTGATGACTTCAACTGCGTGTTTATTAAATCCAAATCGTAATCCGCAATTAAATCAACAACAAATAGAAAATTATTTGCACGAATATTATGGTGTTGAACAAATATTGTGGGTAGATGAAGGCATTGTTGGCGATGATACCGATGGTCATATTGATGACACTGTTCGTTTTGTGAATGAAGACACAGTAATAACAGTTATTGAAGAAAATAAATCAGATGAAAATTATGCATTGCTTCAACATAATCTGAAGCAATTAAAAACAATGCGTTTGTTAAATGGCAAACAACTAAATATTGTTGAATTGCCAATGCCTGATGCAATTGTTTATGAAGATCAAAGATTGCCTGCTTCGTATGCAAATTTTTATATTGCCAACAATGTGGTTGTAGTTCCAATATTTCAATCCACTAAAGATGAAAAAGCACTGGCTATAATTCAGCAATGCTTTCCTTCAAGAAAAGTTATTGGCATTAATTCAGTTGATATTATTTGGGGATTAGGGAGTTTTCATTGTCTTAGTCAGCAGGAGCCAAAAGTTTAATAGTTAATATCCTTTCTATAAAATATTTTCGTTGCAATAAATTTATTATGCCAGCCAAAACACTACTGCTTTCTCTTTTCATTTTGACCTCATTAATTACATCAGCCCAAAAAAGTGTATTAACACAACACAATGATATTAACCGCACAGGCTGGTATGATAATGAAACTGTGCTTAATAAAAATAATGTGCATGCAGGTTCATTCGGAAAAATATTTACACGTGTTGTTGATGACCAGATATATGCGCAACCCCTTGTAAAACTAAAATTGCATGTTCCTGGTAAAGGAATTAAAAATGTTGTTTTTGTTGCGACGGTTAATAATACCATTTATGCTTTTAATGCTGATTCGGCAAAAGTTACCGCACCCTACTGGCAGAAAAATTTAACGCCGTTACATTCAAGAGTGATAAGTAAGAACGATGAAACCGGCGCCTGCGGAGGTTTTTACAACGATTTCACCGGCAACATGGGCATTGTTGGTACACCGGTTATTGATTCAACTACAAACACAATGTATGTTGTTGCAAGAAGTGTGGATACAACAGGCGGTGGCAAAAATTTCAAACAATATTTGCACGCACTTGATATAGCAACTGGTAAAGAAAAAACAAACAGCCCGGTTTTAATTGCTGCTTCAGTTAACGGTACAGGCGATGGAAGTTCTGGTGGTAAAGTTTTTTTTAGTGCCTTGCATAATAACCAGCGTGGAGGTTTGTTACTATCAAATGGGATTGTTTATATGGCCTGGTCATCACATTGTGATTGGGGGCCGTATCATGGCTGGCTGATGGGTTATGATAAAACTTCATTGCAACAAAAATATGTGTATGCATCAACGCCTGATGGTTACAATGGCGGAATATGGATGAGCGGTGGCGGCCCTTCTGCAGATGAAAATGGAAATGTATATCTCGCTGTTGGAAATGGTTCTGTTGGAAAAAATGGTAACCCGGCTGATCTGCGCAACCGTTCTGAAAGTGCTTTAAAACTTAAACCCTCAGGTACAGGTTTTGCTATTAAAAGTTATTTCACTCCCAAAAATTATGAAACTCTTGAAGGCGCTGATTTGGATTTTGGTGTTACGCAGATAATGCTCATTCCAAACACTAACCGTGCAATTGTTGGTGTAAAAGATGGTCACATTTATTTATTGAACCGTGATACAATGGGCAGCTATAATTCTGTTACAAATAATGTTATTCAAACCATCGATCTTGGTAGTAATTCTTTTTTGCGTTCTGCCATGTCTTATTTTAAAGGGAGTAAAGAATATTTATACTCATGGAGTGAGAACTCGCTGTTAAGGGCTTATCCATATAACAGAACTACCGGGCAGCTTAATTTAAATAGTACAATCGTAAGCGGCTTGCAGGGACCAACAGGAAACAATGGTGCATTACTGTCTGTTTCATCAAATGGTTCTGTTGATTCTACAGGAATTTTATGGGCAAGTTATGCTGAAAACGGAGACGCAAATCAATCTGTTCGCCCTGGAATTTTAAGAGCTATTGATGCCAGTGATGTTACAAAGGAGCTTTGGAATTCTTCTACTTATCCCGCCGATAATCCTGGCAATTATGCAAAATTTAATTGCCCTACCATTGCAAACGGCAAAGTTTATCTTGCTACATTTTCAAACCAGTTGGTTGTTTATGGCTTAACGGGAAATTCTTCTGATAACTGTAGTCTTGTAAACATTGCTTTAAATAAATCGGCTTATTCTTCATCAGTTAAAGCATCTGGTTTCGAAGCATTTAAGGCTACTGATGGAAATTTAAATACAAGGTGGGCAAGCCAGTATAGCGATCCGCAATATATTTATGTTGATCTGGGAAAACGCTATGATATCTGCCGCGTTATATTACATTGGGCAAATGAGCTTGGCCAGGATTACAAGATACAGGTTTCAGATGATGCGTCTTTTTGGACGGATGCAGCAACAATCACCAACAATGTTTCCTATAATCATTCAATCCCTTTAAATGCATCCGGCAGGTATGTACGCATGTACGGCACAAAGCGTGGTACAGTCAACGGTTATTCTTTGTATGAATTTGAAGTGTATGGCAAGCCTGCTGCAAATAGTTGTGCGTCGCCGGTTAATTTGTATACTACAGATGTATATGAAACAAATGCTGCTTTGCATTGGAATGGTAATGGTGCGTCAAAATTTGTTATACAATATAAAACTGTAACCGCTGTTAACTGGAGCCAAACTACTTCAACAACAAACAGCATAATATTAAATGATCTTTCCTGCAACACGCCTTATTTATACCGCGTGCAAGGTGTTTGTAACACAAATGACAGCAGCGATTTTTCTATAGCCGGGGGCTTTACAACGTTGGAATGTAATATAAGCTGTGATCCTTTGCCAACAAGATGGTCAACGCAGGATATTGGCGATGTTAGTATTGCAGGTGCTGCATGTTATAACAGCAGCACGGGAACTTTTGAACTTAAGGGTTCAGGCAATGATATATGGGACACGCAGGATGCATTTCGCTTTGCATATAAAACAATTGTTGGCGATGGTGAAATTATCGCAAGAGTAGTTGACCAGGACAACACAAACGAATGGAATAAATGTGGCATCATGGTTCGCGAAACACTTGACCAGGGTTCACGACATGCATTTATTGCCATAACAAACAGCAATGGCGTTGCAATGCAAGACAGAACAATTACAGATGGAGCAAGTGATAACATAAACACCGGAGCAGGAAAAAAAGCACCGTATTGGTTAAAGATGGTAATCAGCGGTTCAACTTATACAGGTTATATGTCGCCTGATGGTTTAAACTGGACAAAAGTTGGCAATACTGTTAATGCAGGTTTTGGAAATGGATTACCAGTATATGCAGGTCTTGCTATCACAAGCCACGATAACAGCGTGCTTTCAACTGCACATGTTGATAATTATAGTTTAGGTGGCGTATTGGGTGTACAATTAATCAGTTTTACGGGCCGTTTAACATTGAATCATACCATAGCATTGGATTGGATAACAACACGCGAAACAAAAACAAATTATTTTGTTGTTGAGCGTACAACAGATAACTGGAATTACACTGCTATTGATACGGTTTATGCAGAAAATAACGGCGAGTTTACACAGAATTATAATGCTACAGATTTTCATCTTTTACCGGTAATGACTTATTACAGGCTTAAGATTGTAAGCATGGATGGAAGAATAAGTTATTCGCCTATAGCTGCCGTAAGAGTTGCCAATACAAAATCGCCATTAATGTATCCGAATCCTGCAAAAACTTATGTAAATATTGCACAGGGAACCGAATTAATTAAGCAGGTTACAGTTTATAATATTTTAGGCAGAACAATTGTAAGCTTTCCAAACACAAGGTCACAAAGCATTATTAAAATACCTACTTATTCATTTCCTGCAGGGTTATATCTTGTTGAAATAAGAACAGCAAGTGCTGTGTATAGAGATAAGCTTGTGGTAAATTAAAAAATTTACCGCAGAGTGTAAGAGTAATTAGTGGCTCAGAGTTTAATATTTAAAATTATTCTTTCCAATGACCCATTTTTCCAAATTTCTCAATGCGCATTTGTATGCGTTTATCAGGGTTTATATCTTTTACTTCACTTAATGCTTTAATTATATGAGATTTTAAAATTTCAGCCGCCTGCGCATAATCCCAATGAGCACCGCCATCGGGTTCTGGAACAATTTCATCAACCAAACCAAAGCCTTGCATATCTGTTGCAGTAAGTTTTAATTGTTCAGCAGCCAATTCTTTTTTCTCCCAGCTTCTCCATAAAATGGTACTGCAATTCTCTGGTGAAATAACCGTATACCATGAATTTTCCATCATTAAAATTCTATCTCCAACACCTATGCCCAACGCGCCACCGCTGGCTCCTTCACCAATTATACAACAGATAACAGGCACACGCAGGCGTATCATTTCGTAAATATTGCGGGCTATTGCTTCGCCTTGTCCGCGCTCTTCTGCTTCCATACCAGGATATGCGCCGGGCGTATCAATTAATGTAACAACAGGTTTATTAAATTTCTCTGCAATCTTCATTAAACGCAAAGCTTTACGATAGCCTTCAGGATTAGCCATACCAAAATTGCGTTGCTGGCGCATTTTTGTATTGATGCCTTTTTGCTGGCCGATTACCATTACAGTTTGTCCATCTATTTCTCCAAGACCACCTACCATAGCTTTGTCATCTTTTACATTTCTGTCGCCATGCATCTCAATAAAATTGCTTACAATTTTATCAATGTATTTGAAGGTATAAGGACGATCAGGATGACGGCTTAGCTGTACACGCTGCCAGGGTGTAAGATGTTCGGTTATATTTTTTCTTTTATCAAGAACAGATGCTTCTAATTGCTGAATGGTTTGCGAGTAATCTATTTTGGAATTTTTTTCTGCCAGCTTTTTTGTTTGATCAATCTGCTCATATAATTCTTTTATCGGCTGTTCAAAATCTAGAAACTGCCTGTTAGGATACTGCGGCATACTTTAATTAGTTGGGTGGTAAATGTAAGAGAGATTTTTTAAATGAAAATTGATAATCGAAATATCATAAAATAACTGCTTCCAAATTACTTTTTAATTAGATTTAGGGTTGAACATCTTACCGGATTAAAATAAACAATGCTGATTGCATTGCTTTTAAAACTTGCCATATGAAAAAATTTTACACCTACACATTGTTAGCGATAACAATTTTCTCTTCACCTAAATTAATTGCCCAGGTTAATTTAAATGATTCTCTTGCCTTAGTTGATTTATATAACAGCACTGATGGGCCGCACTGGTTGAATAATGAAAACTGGTTAACAGCAGCGCCTGTGAGTACATGGTATGGGGTATATGTAAGCAGCAGGCGTGTTTATAAGTTATATCCGTACTCAAATAATTTAAAAGGCACTTTGCCGGCATCTCTTGGTAATCTTACTAAGCTTACTTATTTAGATTTAGATAATAATCAATTAAGCGGAAGCATTCCTTCATCTTTGAGCAATCTTACTAATCTTACTGGTTTATATTTAAACAATAATCAATTAAGTGGAAGCATTCCTCTCTCTTTTGAAAATCTTACTAAGCTTACTATTTTAAGTTTAGAGGATAATCAATTAAGCGGAAGCATTCCTTCGTCTTTTAACAATCTTACTAGGCTTACTGAGTTATATTTAGACAATAATCAATTAAGTGGAAGCATTCCTCTCTCTTTTGGAAATCTTACTAGGCTTACTATTTTATATTTAAACAATAATCAATTAACCGGAAGCATTCCATCAGAATTGGGAAATTTAACCCGTATCTATAGAATAGCTCTAAACAACAATCAGTTAAGTGGCAGCATTCCTTCGTCTTTGGGCAATTTTGAACACCTTCAAGATTTATACTTAAACAATAATCAATTAAGTGGCAACATTCCCACTGAATTAGGTAATATTAAGTCTCCGCAAAATATCAATTTAAGTTACAATCAGTTAAGTGGGAGTATACCATCTTTTTTAGGAAATTTTAATTATCGTCTTAGTCATTTATTATTAAACAATAATCAATTAAGCGATGAAATTCCAATAGAATTGAGCAATCTTAAAGGTCTTGTAGTTTTAGACTTGTCCAATAATCAGTTGAGCGGGAACATTTCTGGAAAATTAGCCAACTGTATTATTCTGCACGTCTTAAAATTAGACAGCAATCAGTTAACCGGTAAAATACCTTTTTCATTTGGCAGCCTTCGGTATTTAGAAGAGTTGAACTTAAAATATAACAATTTAAGAGACAGTATTCCTTCCAGCCTGGGAAATCTTACGAGCCTTCAATATTTAATTTTATCCCATAATAATTTAAGTGGTAATGTTCCTGCTTCACTTGGTAATCCTAAGTACCTAAAAATATTAAATGTTCAACATAATCATTTAAGCGGTACTGTGCCGGGTTCTCTTACCAATCTCAATAAATTAAACCGGCTACGTTTAGGGCATAACTGGTTTACATTCGATGGAATAGAATTAATTGCCCAGCAATTTAATACATTACAAGGCCTGGTGTATACAAAACAAAGAATAATCAGCATTCACCAAAACAACAACGCACTTTCAGTTTATGCTGGCGGCACACTTAGTAATAATACATTCAAGTGGTTTAAAAATGGTTCATTAGTTTCAACCATACACGGCGATTCTACTTTTACACCAACAACAAACGGCGCTTATAATGTAGAGGTTACAAATTCTGTTGCAAGTGAACTTACTTTGTATAGTGATACAATAAACTTTACTTCATTAAAAGTTGTTCAACAAACCAATATTAGTTCTGCAAAAACATTAAATAAAATTAATTTTTCTGTTTATCCAAATCCTGTAAAAACAACTGCAACAATTTCATTTAATGCAACTGGAAATTATACTATAAAACTTACAGATGTGAATGGAAATATTCTTCAAACAAAAACAATTATTGCAAATAATAAAAACGTTGTTCAATTAAGTGTGGGCCAATATGCAGCAGGAACATACTTTGTAACAATAAGTAATGAAAAAAATGAAGCGCAAACTTTAAGATTACAAAAACAATAAAGAATTTTTATTTAAAGATTTGCAGGAAAAATAGGATAGACTCCTATATTTGCATCCCGAAATTTTTTGGATCGGTAGTTCAGTTGGTTAGAATGCCGCCCTGTCACGGCGGAGGTCGCGGGTTCGAGTCCCGTCCGGTCCGCAAAATTAAATTGTAAGTAGCTAATTTTCAACAAGTTAGCTACTTTTTTTTGAAGGTGGTGAAATATAAGTGAAATGAAGTCCTCCATTTTTTTCCTGTTTTTTCAACTAAGATTTGTTCAAAAAAAATGGATGAATTGACTCTAAGCAATACACTAGTTTCCCTTCTAAATCGACTTTAAATTCAATTAAATTATTTTGTCGCGCTTGATATAATTTTCTATTATCCCATCCAGTTAAAGCACGTATTACTCCAACCTTGACCCATGTTTTCTTTTTACTTGTTGCTTGCAAGTTTGAAATTTTCTCATTTATTCGTTTCAGGTATATTTCAGTTGAAGTGTTTTTTGATTCACGAATTGATTGAATTAACTCGACTAATTGATCAAGCTTTTTATTTATCTCCTCAAGTTTTTGATGACCAGATTTTTCTAAAAGAATCTCAGTGATTGATTTATCATCCAAATCATTTTTGTGATACTTAGTTGTTGTTGATTGTTGAATGAATTTATAATTGCAGTAACCACAATTTCTTGCTTTAGCAGGCATCTGAGAATGACAATCCGGGCATTGTTTGCGTGTCATAAATAAACCGGTGCAGACTTTATTATCGGTTAACGAACTTGGTTAGCTTTTTTTTCCTTTCATTGGCCTTCACGTACAATTGCTTTAAATAATCTTGGATTCTATTTGTCTCTGACTTATCCAGCTCCAGGTAATCAGCGCTTATGTCTCTGTCATCAAATATTCGAGTAGCTAGATCTTTTTGAAAGCATATATTTTCGATTTGACCTTTAAAAATTTTACAATCATATATGATGTTATTATCAGACATGTAGCTAGACATTACACATATGCGTATACTCTTTGAAAAATCCTCGAAATAAAATTTCAGATTGAGGTGATGATTGCGTATGGAATTATCAGCGTTGTTTATGGTAATTTTTAATCGATAATATTCATCTTCACCACTATAGCTTGACGAAAAAACATAACGAGCATGTATGTACCATACATTTTGCAAATGATCTTCACCCGGTGGTTCTTTAAACCATAACTCATCTTTTTTATATCTGACATTTACTGAATTATAACTCGAATGACATGAAAACTTTGAGAGGTGTTCTACAATCGAACTAAAAGCAGAAAGTATCAACGACAGAAAAATTAAAAATGCTAAAAGAATATATACTAGAAGCATAATATCTCATCCTCACCATGTCCCTGGATGAGTGTTATTAAAACAACAGCGTGGGACATATAGCTACTGTAAGAAGGCACCGCGAAGCGCCCACAACTCAATAGACAATAAGCCCACGCCTTACGTGAGCGTTATTGCTTCATTCTTGAGTTGTAAAAATTTCGCGGTTTTTCTTACAAGAAATCAGCTAACGCTGTAATATTTTTTTTAAAAATAGCAAAACCTAAAGTGGTTTAATTCCTAAAAAACAACTTTTAAAAAAGTGTAAGAAGAGAATATTTTTATAAAATATTTTTTACTTTTTGTAAAAATTATTTATCTTTATAAAAAAGTGTGAAAGCCCGCACTCAAAAAACTCGTAACAAGGCTAAGGCTTTTTAGTCTGCTTTCTTTTAAAAACTTTAAGAAAACAATCACTATGAAATGGAAATTGCAAATCAAATGGGCGACAGCAAAAGTGCATAGCAAATTGCTGAGCCACGAGCCAGATTTTGGCAAAAAATTAAAAATCAAGGAACATGAAACAGTGTTTAGAAAACTGGATCGTGCTTCTCCAAAAGCTTCATGATGAAGTAGAAGAGGCACATTTAAAAAAACAGATTAATCAATTAATCAGTGAAATTGAAGAATTTCTGGCGAAGGTGGATGATATAGGAGAAGATCCTCCGACCTCAGGAAAATTAAAAAAGTTGGGCACAAATTTCTCAGACTTACTCTTGCAAATTTTTCTCAGATATTCTGAACATGAAATTGTTCATTTTATCGTGGGAAAGTTGCAACACTTTCTGTAGTGAGTGCCAATAAAAATTATTATTATGGCAATTGGAAACGCAATTACGTTACTTCGTAGAAGACATCAAATGGAACAAAAGCAATTGGCGGATGCTTTAAAAATTTCTGTAGGCTATTTATCACAGGTTGAAAACGACAGACGGAAACCAAGCATCAAATTGCTGGCTAACATAGCTGATGTATTTAAAATACCCTTGTCTGCTTTATTACTTCTTGTTTTAGAAGAAAAGCACTTTGCTGATGAGAATAAAAAAGAACTTTTAAGAATGGCGAAGCCAGTAATAGAAGACTTAATTGATCTTTTTAGCGAACCAGGCATTGAACAACAAGCACCGGTAAAACAAACAAGGTTGTCGAAGACGAATTCTCGGCTAAAATTAAAAACCTAACCCTTTTAATATATGTGGGCAGTATGCATGTACTGCCCGACATAAGCCGATTGTATTTAACTTCAAAACCCAATAGTTATCGTCTTATAATCGGCACATAGTTAATATTTACAACTTCCATTTTTTCCTAAATGAATACTAAATTCCTTAGTATTGTAAAATGGACTGCAAACTTGCAACTTTTGAAATCAAATTTTTATACTGTGGCAAAATATACAAAGCCAAAGTGGAGCAAACATTTCTTTCAGATATTCACGAAAGATTTACAGTGATAGGTGGTAAGAAATCAATTGAAATAACATCAAATAGGCCATTGATAAAAAAGACCGGTGGCCGAAAGAAAATAAAGATGCAAGCTGTGAATATTAATATAGCATACCAGGAGCTAGCACAAACCATAATTAATCAAATACAAGAGCATATATATAAATTAGAGCATCCGCCATTTAATTGGTCAGAGCATCCTAAGAATAAATAGGAACTGTGCTTGATTATACACTAAAACTCATACTTATGAAGAAGCAACAAGAATTTAAACGGTCTATTAATTTGCTCAGTGATTTTGAACGTGCAGAATATTATAAAAGTGCATATAGAAGGAGAGGAATAGCGATAATTATCTTTTCGATCTTATCATTTTGATTTGTTTTTTTATTGTCAAGTTGATCTTTGATTTTGGGATGATGAGCCATAGTACATAAATGTTAGAAATTTATGTCATGGTTGAAATAAGAGTTTATCCACAATTAAATAACAATACAAGTAAAGCTTGAAATTAAACTAAATTATTTAGGAAATTTGTTTTCCTAAATAATGAGCTATGACAGTTCAACAATATAACAGAATGATTGAAGAATATAACCGAAAAGTAAGAGATCAAATCAAAAGAAATATTGATCAATATAATCGCGAGGTTAGGAGAGTGAATGATGCAAACAAAAGAAGCGTTGATAACTACAACAACCAAGTTCGTCAGTTCAATAACAATCAGCGACAAAATCTGGAAAGAGCAATTCGCAGCTTCAATCAAACGAGGTTGGTAACTTATAAAACCACTATTGTCTATCAATCTTCCGTTAAGACCCTTGGAACCAGGTACACTGAGTTAGAGGATTACAATCACTCACATCATATTAGCAATTCGCAGTTGTTGATTGATTACCCGGTTCAAGAAACTAATAATAGTGTCCAACTATTTAATTCTTTATCAGGATCCGATCAAGGAGATTATTTAGAACCAAGAACTTTACAATTAACAGAGGTTGAGGGAAAATTATATAATGTTTCAGCAGAATTAGGGAAACGCTGGGAAGGGGCTATCTTTTCATTGAATCCGAGCAATCCTGATGCAGCGAGACATTTTTGTACAAGTGTAAGAGAAGTATTTATACAGCTATTCGATATTAAGGCTCCCGATATAAGCGTTCTAAAAAAACTCCCAAACTGTGTTTTACGTAACGGAAAACCGACAAGAAGAGAAAAGATAAGGTATCTGTTATCAATGCAATCGATAATTAATCAACCTATGGTTGCATTTGTTGATGCAGACGTAGAAGATTTAATGACTTTATTCCAAACCTTAAATGACGGAACTCATGGAAGTGCGGGAACTTTTACTGTGCAACAACTATTAAAACTTAAAAAAAGGGCTGAAGATGCTATCCTTTTTATTACAGAATTAAATCAAAACTAATAGCAAAACAAGGAGCTGACTTTTGCTTTATATTAAAGTTAATAAGAATTTATAAATATAGAAATTCTGTGCGTACTGTTAATTCGGAATCTTTCATAATTTTCAAATCTATTCATAATTTATTTTATTACAAATATTAGCGCAATGCATAACCCATTTATGAAAATTGAATATTCTGCTTTTAAAATTTTTTCCGGCGACGGTTTTGCATTCCATACTACTAAAATTCCAATCGAGTGGTGCAAAAATAAATTAACTGAACTCACAAGTGAACAAGAAACTGAACAGATGATATCAAAATGGTTTAATTTAAATTATATTGAATACCCCGGAAAGAATAGTGTAAAGCTTTCTGAAGTTGGAAAACAATATTTCGATAATCACTATTTTAATGAACAAGTTTTTGAAATTGTAGATTTTGCAATTAATAAATTAAAAGCAACAAAGAATGGTTTAAATTCAATTAACACCAGGCACAGAAATCACAGAATCCAATTGAAAGCTGAATCAGTTTTAGAGGAATATGATCTTATAGAATATAAAGTACCTCACGACAAAGCCTTGTCGATGGTACAACTAAAAGAAAACGGATATAAAGCAATCGATGCAGGAGGAATTGAGAACTATATAAACCAGGTACAAAAAAATAATATTCATAACTTACCAAGCATCTTACCGCAAATACACATAGAACACAACTACGGTAATGCTGTAGTTCAAGATTCTCTAATAAATAATTTACAAAGCAGTTTGAAAGAAGAAAAAGAAAAACGAATAAAGTATTTAATCGAAGTTTATAAAATCGCAAAAGAAGAACTTCCAACTTCTCCATCAAGTGTATATTTCGGACTTTCTAAATATCGAAAATTCAATTTTACAACACGGGAATATACCAATAATGATAAAGAAAGGGGTGGTTACATTATAGGTGAAGAGTTAGGACTAACTCAACAAGAAGTTGATACTATAGTAATTCATTATTCAAACATTGGTTACATGAGTTCTACATTGGGTCTTTGTCAATTTAATATAGAACAAGCAGGAATTAATTATTTGGAGAATTATTCAGATACAATCAATCAACCAAGTTATACATTTATGAATACACATATAACTAATACTGGAGATGGTAATGTTGTAAATACTGGAGACAATTCAACCATCAATACATATCTAACGATCAATAAGAATGAAGAAAAAAAATTATTTCAAAATCTTAAATCAATAGGTGTTTCAGATGATGATGTCATAGAACTTAAACCAATTCTTGAAACGGAAAAGCCTGATCATAATACTCAATTGGGATCCAAAACTAAAAATTGGATTGGCAAGCAATGCACCAAGTTTATAGATGGAACAGGAAAAGTGGGTGTAGGAGTAGCTGTGAAATTAATAACCAATTGGATTTTGAGTTATCATGGTTTATCAGCTATTCAATAAAACTAAATAAAAATCTATGGAAGTTAAATTAAGCTTACTTGATCGTAAAGATGCACTACATTATAGTAATCCTGTAGACGTTACGATATTTGATAAAACTTATGAAATTATCGGGTCTTGTAAAGTCTTTAGAAACGATAATGGCAATCATTTTGGAGAACTCAAGTTAGATAGGCAAGTTGACCCAAATTATTATTTTTATTATAGAGGTCGAGCCAATGAAGGTGGTATATTCATATTTGCCGGTTTGGATTTTACACCAACAGAATTAGAAGATCACCCTACAACGAAATTGAAAGAAATGATTGTCCGCTAAGGATTATAAATATAAGCTTGCTATATATGGAAGAGCTCTTGGATAAAATATTAAATATCCTTTACGATCAAGATTTACTGCATTGGAAAAAAACATCCGCAACTGATATCTTAATTGAAGACAAAGGAGTTCATAAGTTTGATGTATCAAATGCGCGATTACAACTTGCTATTGATTTTTTAGAAACAGAAAAATATATAAAAGTTCATGAGCCTGATGAAGATGAAGATGAAGATGAAAAAAAGATAGGAGAAAACTATTATTCTTTAACTGGGAAAGGTATAATGATAAAAGAAGCCGGTGGCTTCGTTCTACAAAAACATCGGACAAATAAAAAAAATAGATTAATCGACTTCTCGTATAGAGCTGCAATTGTAGTTCTATTTCTTACCGCAGCTCAAGTAATATTTGGAGGGGTACAGCTATTTTTATCTATGCATCAAAATCCACATGATCGAGCTTATTTCAATAATACTTATTACAATTGCTATCACTCCGACACAAATAAAAACCTTGAGCAAATTGATAGTTCTATTAAGAAATTTGTCATCGTCCCAGATACTGTTACTCATAAGAAATGATGTTTAAATACGACTTGATTATTCGAATCCAGGTTGGACTCGAATTTTCAACATAACTGTTTAGAAAACAGTGGGATATGTTATCGTTATAAAATAACTGAAATATAGCTGAAAATCCAAAGAATTTCTTTTTGGTTTGATAGAAAATCCTTGTTAACTTAGTCTGATTCAGCAACGAATTTGATAATTTTTGATTCATAAATGATTGAGGATCATTGTTTTAAAAATATTATTTTGTAATATTTAATATTTTTACGTATATAACTGATTGATAATCAATGAGTTGGGTCCCGTCCGGTCCGCAAAAAGCTTCAGATTTTTCTGAAGCTTTTTTGTTGTAACCATTTTATACATCAGCAATTCTGAATGGATAAATATGTATATGCCTGCAAACCTTAAATGTAAAATAAGGATTTGGATATTAATCAGTGGTCATTGTGTGCAAAACATCTAGTTCATTATTCAACACAACCATGTTTGCTTTTCTGCCGGTTGCAATTAAGCCTAACTCATTTTCTTTATTAATAACTTTTGCAGGATACAAACTACACATACGCAAAGCTTCATCAATTGTAATATTACAATTTTCAACAAAGTTTTTAACACATTTATTCATGGTCAAAGCAGATCCGCTTAATATGCCGTTAGCAGTATATTTATCACCTTCTAAAATGTGCTGATAAAAACCTTCACTTGTTTCAGTAACAGCATCTGTAATTGCAAATAATCTTTCACCCATAATTTTCTTTGCAATACGGATAGCCGGGAAACTTACATGATAGCCATCAGGCACAATACTGCAAAAAACTTTATCATGGTCGAGCACTGCACCAACCATTCCCGGTTCACGATGCTGCAAAGCGCTCATTGCATTATATAAATGCGTTGCCGTTTTTATTGTATTGAATGATTGTGTTGCCTGCTGATAACCGGCGTTTGTATGCCCGGCAGAAATAATGATATTGTATGAATGAACGAGGTGAATAATTTCTTTACGACACACTTCCGGCGCCAGCGTTATAATTTTAATTACATCCCTGCCATATTCTAACAATTCTTTCGCCTGTTCAATTGTTGGCGAAAAGATCCATTCTTCTTTATGCGCGCCACGCTTTTCTTTGCTTATCCAGGGGCCTTCAACATGCAAGCCTAAAATGCCTTTTCCGTCGTTACTCCAATAATCTTTTACAGCATCTATACATCTAAAAATGGTTTCGTAAGTATTGGTTGCAACAGTTGGCATGCAATGCGAACAACCGCCTGCCTTGCTATATTCATAAATTGCTTTTATGCTTTCTGCATCAGGATAAACTGCCAGTAATCTTTTATATGCACCATATAACTGCAAATCAATAAAAGCTGGTGCTATTATTGAATTTTTAAAGTCGATAATTTCTGTATCTGAATTTATTTTGTTTGAAGGAAGGATATCAACGATCAATTTATTTTCAACAACAACTGCATGCTGCAGCAGTATTTCATTACCGGTAAAAATGCTTTTAGCCAAATATGTTTTAGTATTATTCATTTGTGATAATAAACCTGTCTGCGTCTTTTAAAAAAGGAAATTTTTTTCTTATTTCCAGTAAATGATGTTTGTTTAAATCAATTGTAAAAATATCTTCTTCATCTTTTTTATGATATAATATCTCGCCAAGCGGATCAATCACCATACTATCACCTGCATAGTAAATATTATTGCCGTCATCACCAACTCTGTTTACGCCGATAACATAACATTGGTTTTCTATAGCTCTTGCCTGTAATAAAGTTTTCCAGGCAAGTGAACGGCGTTCGGGCCAGTTAGCAACATAGATCAAAACATCATATTCAAAATCGCTTTCTTTTACGCATTGTCTTGCCCATACAGGAAACCTCAGGTCATAACAAACCTGCAGGTTTATTTTCCAGCCTTTTGCAGAAGCAATTAATCTTTTGCTTCCCGGGCTGTAGTGATTGTGTTCATCACCATAAGCAAATAAATGACGCTTATCATAAAAGCCATAATCACCATTCGGTAACATCCATATTAAACGGTTAAAGTAATTTTCATTTTCTTTTATTATTAAGCTTCCCGTAAGAATAATTTTTTTAGTTATTGCAATGTGTTTCATCCACGCAATAGTTTCGCCATTCATTGTTTCAGCAAGCTTTTTAGGTCGCATGCTAAAGCCGGTAGAAAACATTTCAGGCAGAATAACAACTTCTGTTTTTTCTTTTATGCTGTTTATCTTTTCTTCAAGCATTGCCCTGTTTGCTATGGCATCTTCCCAAAATAATTTTGTTTGAATTAATGCGCAGCTTAGTGTTGACATTAGCGTTATTATATTTTTTGCTCTGAAAGAAATTGCCTTGCCGCCTCTAAATCTTCAGGCGTATCAATTCCAATACTTGTACGATCTGTTAATACCATTTTTATTTTAACTCCGTTTTCCAAATAGCGGAGTTGTTCTAATTTTTCAATTTTTTCTAAATGGGTTTGCTGCCATTTTGTAAACTGCAGTAAAGCAATTTTTCGATAAGCATATACACCGATGTGTTTATAGTAACTCACAACCGTTCCTTTGTCTCTTGCAAAAGGAATTACAGCACGACTGAAATATAATGCATAAGAATTTTTATCAACTACAACATTTACATTATTAGGATTTTCAACATCAGCCTGCTCAAAAATTTCATGCATTAAACTCGCTACCATTACATCTTCCTTATCAAAAACATTTAATAAACGCTGCAAAGTGTCAGCATCAACAAAGGGTTCATCACCCTGAACATTCAGTACTATATCGCAATCAATATTTTCGATTGCTTCCGCAATGCGATCGCTGCCGCTTTCGTGTACCCGACTGCTCATAAGCACTTTGGCATCCTTCATTTCATCATAAATAATTTCGCTGTCTGTAACCACCAGCACATCATCAAACAAACCTGTTGCAACTGTATTGTCATAAGTTGTTTTTATCACCGTTTTATTGCCAAGTTTTTGCATAAGTTTTGCATGAAACCGCGTTGATGCATAGCGTGCAGGTATTGCTGCAATTGTCTTCATGTGCGCAATTTCGTTCAAATTTTTTTGGATTGATTTTATGTATTAAAAAAATTGTTTCAATATAAAATTATAAATGCATTCTAAACGATGAAAGCTATAAAAATAAAATAGACCTGCACGAGGCAAGTCTATTAAAATGTTTTACTATTTGTTATTAATTTTTTCTATTACGATGGTTCCCGCCGTTTTCAGACTCTTTAAAAACAGGTTGTTGTTGCCTTTGCGGCTGCTGATTAAAATTCTGCCTGTTACCAATCTGGTTGTTCATTTCCGGTTTTTTATTAAAATTCAGCGAAGGATTATTGTTTTGCATTCTGCCTTGTTGATTTTGATTATTACCGCCGCCATTATTTAGCTGTTGCTGCTGTTGTCTTCTTACTCTGTTTGGCTGCTGGTTAGGCACAGGCGCATTCTGCTGTTGATTATTTCTTTGAACATTATCCTGCAATTCATTATTCTGATTTTGTCCCTGATTATTTTTTTGTTTGTTTATCCTGTATTGCTTATCAGGTGCAGGAGTCACCTGCTGGTTGTTTTGAGGCAGGTTATGTTGTTGTGTTATTTGTTGCTGACTGTTTTTATTAATATTGTTATTATTAAACTGAGGTTGCTTCTGTTGATTATTATTACGCGTTATATTATTTAATGGCTTGTTTTGCTGAACCTGCAGTTTTGCTTTAACACCTGGCCTATACATTTGAACTGTATTGTTATTGTTGACAACCGTATTACCCGGTTTTGAAGCATTTACAATTTTTACAGTCTTTATAGGTTTGCCGGTGTATTTTTCTACTTCCATACGATTAGGGCCTGCTATAAACTTCCTGTTATTATAAACAGTTGTATTATTTATTATGGTTGTTCTATTTATAATAGTGTTATTAGGACGAACATAATACCTGTTTATAGAATGATAACCCATGTACCTGCTGGGTGCAAATACCCAACGATTATAAGGAATACCAACTCCAAAATTAACACCGATATTCATGCCCGGACCTAAAGGTGACCATCCGTAATAACCCCCGCCAGATCTCCAGGCTACCCATGCCGGACCCCATTCATAACCGGGAACCCACATCCAGCCATAAAAAGGATCAGATGCCCAGCGGCCATAATGGAAAGGCGCCCATCCCCAATTGTAATCAGATGCCCATGTCCATCCATATCCTGAATAAACCCAATGGCCACCTGTTGAATAGGGAACGAAGCCGTGGTCTCTTGGCACCCATACACGGCCATATGCAGATGATTGAACCCAACTGCCATAAGGAGTTAATGCATCATTGAATACATTGATGTTTACCTCTGAAGGTTCTTCATCATAATTCTGCGGGTCATCGTAGCTGTTGTCATCGTATCCATCATTCTGATCATAACCATAGTTATCATTATTATTGTCTTGATCATAATTCTGATCGTTGTTCTGATCCTGGTTATCATAATCCTGGTTATTATTGTAAGTATTATTATCGTTGTTATTGTAACCATTATTATTATCGTAATAACCGTCATTTTGTGCAGATGCATATCTCGGAGAACTGCATGAGACTGCAATTGTAAGGATCATCAGCGGGTACGCAATTTTTCTTAAAATCTCTTTCATATTGTTGTTGAATTGAATGTTATTGAATCATATTTCAAGTCTCGTTCCAAAAAATAAAAACCTGTTTATTTTATGTTGATTTTTGACAGAAAATGATAATTGAAGTTTAATGTTGAAGTAATTTTGAAGTTATTAGAATAAATTACTTTTTTATCAAAAATCTTATCTATGCCATCTTTTGATATTGCCAGCAAAGTTGACCTGCAAACTTTAGACAATGCCGTAAATACTGTCAAAAAAGAAATTGTTAACAGGTTTGATTTTCGCGGTGCTCCTGTTAACATTGATCTGGATAAAAAAGAATACCGGTTAACACTGGAAGTAGAAAGTGACATGAAGATGAAACAGGTTATTGATGTGTTGATAAGCCGTGCTCTAAAACAGGGAATTGATGCCAATGCTTTTGATTTTTCAAAAGATGCATACCAAAGCGGTAAGCTATTGAAAAAAGAAGTGAGTGTATCAAATGGCCTGAAGCAGGAAGATGCAAAAAAAATTGTAAAGCTTATTAAAGACAGCGGCTTAAAAGTGCAGGTACAGATAATGGATGATATCGTTCGCGTTACTGCCAAAAAAATTGATGACCTGCAAAGCGTGATTGCTGCATGCAAACAGGCAAATTTGAATGTGCCTTTGCAGTTTATTAATATGAAATCATGAGAATGACTTATAGTGCTTTGCTGATAAAAATAATTTCTTTACCTTCGCGCTCCATTTTAATTTCCCGTAAGGCTCAACAAGAGTTCCGCAAGAAGCGGAAACGCCAGCAGGGAGTAATCTTAACAAGATTATAATGCCTAAAGTAAAAACAAATTCAAGCGCGAAAAAGCGCTTTAAAGTAACCGGTTCCGGTGAAATCACTTACCAGAAATCATTTAAGCGGCACATTCTTACCAAAAAATCAAAAAAACGCAAAAGAGACCTTCGCAAGAAAGGTGTTATTGGTTCTGCCAACAGAAACTTTGTATTGCGTCTTTTACGCTTAAAAGGTTAATCAAATAAATCAAATTCAAAAACCAAATCCGAATTTTGAAATTTAATCCGGGTTTAAAAAATAGTTAATATGCCACGTTCAGTAAATGCAGTTGCATCAAGGGCAAGAAGAAAAAGAATTTTAAAACAGGCCAAAGGTTTTTACGGTAAGCGCAAGAATGTTTACACGGTAGCAAAAAATATTGTTGAAAAAGGTATGACCTACAGTTATGTAGGCCGTAAAGT
This sequence comes from Bacteroidota bacterium, assembly GCA_013285855.1. Lineage (GTDB taxonomy): Bacteria > Bacteroidota > Bacteroidia > Chitinophagales > Chitinophagaceae > Parafilimonas. The sequence continues at coordinate 13,732 of JABDGW010000028.1, read as the reverse complement.
AAAAAAACGCGATTACCGCCAGCTTTGGATAGCACGCATAAACGCTGCTGTAAGAGCAGAAGGGTTAACCTACAGCGAGTTTATTCATAAGCTTAATGTAAAAGGTGTTGAATTGAACAGGAAAATGCTTGCTGATCTTGCAATGAATGAACCGGAAAGCTTTAAAGCTTTAATAGATTCAATTAAATAATTCTTTCTCAAAAATTTAACCCCGCGTAATGCGGGGTTTTTTTTACCTGTTGATTACTGCAAACAATTATTTTTGCAAGCGTTTAGCAAACTCTTTTATGAAATGCCATATCTATCAATCATCAAAACAAAAATTAATAATGGCGTTCCATGTGGCAATCAAAGACAATTTTATACACATGAATTCAACTAAGAATGACTAATACCTACACTTCGCTGGTAAAGCAAACTTTCCACTTTCCGCAAGAAGATTTTGACCTGAATGACGATGGCTATCTTGAATTTAACGGGCTTGACATTAAAGCAATAATTGATAAATACGGAACACCTTTAAAACTTAGCTATCTGCCCAAAATTGGTATGCAAATAAATAAGGCGAAAAAGATGTTTGCCGCTGCAATTAAAAAACATAAGTACGAAGGCAATTATAATTATTGTTATTGCACCAAAAGCTCTCATTTTTCTTTTGTAGTTGAAGAAGCGCTGAAGTACAATATTCATCTTGAAACTTCTTATGCTTACGATATTGAGATTATTAACCAGTTGTATAAAAGAAAAAAAATAAGCAAAGACATATTTATTATTTGTAACGGCTTTAAACAAAAAAATTACACTTCAAGAATAGCAAGGCTTATAAATACAGGTTTTAACAATGTAATACCTGTATTGGATAATAAAGAAGAGCTGCAGATGTACAAACGCAGCGTTAAACAACCTTTTAAATTAGGTATTCGGGTGGCTGCAGAAGAAGAACCCACTTTTCCTTTTTATACTTCAAGGCTTGGCATAAGACCAAAAGATATTTTGGAATTTTATGTAGATGAAATTGAAGGGTATGAAAATAAATTCCAGCTAAAAATGCTGCACATCTTTTTAAACAAAGGCATTAAAGATGACATTTATTACTGGAGTGAATTAAACAAGATCATCAACCTGTATTGCCAGCTTAAAAAAATTTGTCCTGAATTAGATTCCATAAATATCGGCGGCGGTTTTCCGATAAAACATTCACTGGGTTTTGAGTACGATTACCAGTTTATGATTAATGAAATTGTTGGTAACATAAAGAAAGCCTGCAAAAAAGCAAAAGTGCCAATGCCGGATATTTTTACAGAATTTGGAAGTTATACGGTAGGGGAGAGTATGGCGCATATTTACAGTGTGGTTGGCGAAAAAACACAAAACGACCGTGAGCGCTGGTATATGATTGATTCATCTTTTATTACCACATTGCCCGATACCTGGGGCATTGGAGAAAAATTTTTATTACTTCCCATTAATAAATGGGACAATGAATACCAACGTGTGGTGCTTGGCGGAATGACCTGCGACAGCCACGATTACTATGATTCCGAAGAACATATTAATGAAGTCTTTCTCCCTAAAATATTAAATGAGAACAACGGTACAGACGTAACAAATACTGAACCTTTATATGTAGGATTTTTCCATACCGGCGCTTACCAGGACCAGATAAGCGGCTATGGCGGAATTAAACACTGCCTTATTCCATCTCCAAAACACGTGATAGTTGGCTACGATAAAAACGGAAAACTTACTGACTGGCTTTATGCAAAACAACAAACCGCGCAAAGCATGTTAAAAATTTTGGGTTATTTATAGGTTAAGGATTAAACTTTGGCTCGTTTTTTAAAGTCATTTAATCCTAAAAAATTATTATGAAAAAGATCTTTGCTATTCTTATGGTAACATCAGTTTTTTTTAGCTTTTCCGTTTCTGCACAACAAAGCAAAATGGTTCTGCCAAAACAAACTTTGATGGATTCGCTGAAAATATCTGAAACGGTTGCAGATTCTGTTATTGCAATCAGAACACAAACAATGTCAGAAATGAAAACGGTAATGAGCGATCAGTCGCTTAGCCAGGATCAGCGAAAAGAAAAAATGAAACCAATAAAACAGGAAATGAAAACACAGTTGAAAAAGTTTTTAACTGATGATCAAATAGCTAAGCTGCAGGAAATGCAAATGGCGCAACGTCAAAACAAACAGGAGTAATAACTGAGCGCAAAAAATAATATAAGGTTAACCCAATCACTTTTGTGGTTGGGTTTTTTATTTGACATTAGTTTAATCTGAAATGTTGTTTACGCAAATTGCAAATACGCCATATCAAATAAATTGTATCTTGCACATGAAAAATAAGCAATGAAATTCCTCTCTGATAATTTAGACCTGCTTAACCACTAACATTACCTGGTTTTATATCAGCCCGATCTGTTTTTTATTTTTTACTTTTTAATTAACCGCTATGCTTACGCAAACTTTGTCTGAAAAGACGCAGTATTATTTACAGTTGGAAGAGGACTTCGGCGCTCATAATTATCATCCGTTACCTGTTGTTTTAGAAAAAGGAAAAGGTGTTTTTGTTTGGGATGTTGAGGGAAAAAAATACTATGATTTTTTGAGTGGATATTCAGCTATTAACCAGGGCCATTGTCATCCGCGCATTGTAAATGCATTGATCGAACAATCAAAAAAATTAACGCTTACTTCCCGCGCTTTTTATAATAATCTTTTAGGAGAATATGAAAAATTTGTAACAGAATATTTTGGTTATGATAAACTGTTGCCGACGAACACCGGTGTTGAAGCTGTTGAAACTGCTATCAAACTTTGCCGCCGCTGGGGGTATGAAAACAAAGGCATTGAAGATGGTGAAGCAAAAATTATTGTGTGTGAAAATAATTTTCATGGCCGCACAAGCACAGTAATTTCTTTCAGTACAGATCCGCAATCTTATTCAAAGTTCGGCCCTTACATGCCGGGCTTTATCATCATTCCTTACAACGATACAAATGCTTTACAAAAAGCATTGGAAGATAAAAATGTTGCCGGATTTTTGGTTGAACCCATACAAGGCGAAGCTGGTGTTTGCGTTCCGGATGAAGGTTATCTTTCAAAAGCAAAACAATTGTGCGAAGCGTATAATATTTTATTTATTGGCGATGAAATTCAAACCGGTTTAGGGCGCACCGGGAAAATGCTTGCCTGCGATCATGAAAATGTGCGGGCTGATATTTTAATACTTGGTAAAGCATTAAGCGGCGGAACAATTCCTGTTTCTGCAGTGCTTGCTGATGATAAAATAATGATGAATATTAAACCGGGCGAACATGGTTCAACGTATGGCGGCAATCCTTTGGCTTGCGCAGTAGCCATTGAATCGCTTAAAGTTTTGAAAGAAGAAAGCATGACGGAGAATGCTGAAGCAATGGGAGTTTTATTACGTAATGAATTGCACAAACTCAATTCACCGTTTATTTCAACAATACGGGGTAAAGGTTTGCTGAATGCAATTGTAATTAACCATGCAAATAAAGATGCAGCATGGGAGCTTTGTGTTGAACTAAAAGAAAACGGTTTATTGGCAAAGCCAACGCATGGAGATAAAATCCGTTTTGCGCCGCCTTTGATCATTACAAAAGCTCAAATAACCGAATGCGTAAATATTATTGCTGATTCGCTGAAGTGTTTGGAATAGTTATCTTTTTAGTTCAGCAATACTTTCACTCATCAATTCATAAATATTTTTTAACTGCGGAAAATCATTCAACAACTGTAAATGTTTTTGCATGGTTGTTTCGTCGTTTCTTATTGCCGGGCCGGTTTGCATGGCTGAAGGTTCATAATAATGCAGGCGGTTCACAGTCTCATCAATTAAAGGCAATAATAAATTGAAATCAGTTTTAGTTTTATCGCAATAATTTTTTGCAAGCGCGAATAAATGGTTGGTAAAGTTTGAAACAATTACTGCCGATACATGATATTGTAAACGTGTTTCATCATCCGCATTTGTAACTGACGTTGCAACAGAAGCAGCCAACCTAAAAAGAATATCGTTTGTAAAACCGTTATTTGCGTCAATCAAAAAAGGAATACCGGGCAAATAACTTATTTCTTTTCTTAATGATTGCAGCGAATACAGAACACCGTAATTTTTTGCTGTGTTTTTTAAAATGTTTATTGAAATACTGCCCGCAGTATGTGCAACAACTTTTTCATCAAGCTTTAATTGAGCGCTTGCTTCGGCAACAGCATTATCTTTCACCGCAATAATATATACATCACTGTTTTTATTAAGCTCTTTTAATTCAATGCACGCATTGGCATTTAATTCTTCAGCAAGTTTAATTACCTCAATTTTATTTCTCCCGGCTATTTCATTTATCGTGTGATTCTTTTCTTTAAAAATTCTTCCTAATACAGTTGCTGTATTGCCTGAACCGATGATGCTTATAATCATGCTTAAAAATAGTTTATTTGTATTTGCATATCATAATCCTAAAACATCCTGCATAGAAAATATTCCTTTTTTGCCGGCAATAAATTTTGCAGCAAGCAAAGCGCCGCCTGCAAAACCTTTGCGGTTATGTGCCGAATGTGTTATTTGAATAAAGTCGGTTGCAGAATTATATTTTATTGTGTGAATGCCGGGCACATCATTAATGCGCCTGCTTATAATTTCAAGTGTTGAAGCATCATTGCTTTCATTGTTCACCCAATTTGTTTTTGATTTTATTTTTTCAAGAATTTGTTCTGCGAGCGTTATTGCTGTGCCGCTGGGCGCATCTTTTTTTTGTGTATGATGCGTCTCTTCAATGCTTATATTGTATTCCGTATGTGTGCTCATTAATGTTGCGAGGTAATTATTCAAAGCAAAAAATAAATTTACGCCAACGCTGAAATTGCTTGCATATAAAAATGCGCCTTGCTTTTGACTGCAATAATTTTTTATTTCATCCATTTCTTTAAGCCAGCCCGTTGTGCCGCAAACTACAGGCACATTTGCATCAAAACATTTTTTTATATTGTCAACAGCACTTTGCGGGTTTGTAAATTCAATGGCAACATCAGCCTGTTTAATATTTTCAATTGTCAACAGGTTTCTATTTTCTGAAGCGATCTTTAAAACAATTTCATGGCCTTCTACTTCAGCAATTTCTTCAATGGCTTTGCCCATTTTACCATAACCGATTAATGCAATTTTCATGTGTGCAAAATAAAAAATATCAGTTGAGTTATATCATTAAAGTTTGGATTGCAGGAATGCAACCACATAGAAACATAGATACATAAGAAACCACATAGAAAAAGTCTATGTGAAATCTATGATTGCTATTGTGCCTATGTGGTTCAAATTAACTATTGGCTGCTACATGTGGACAGTCAATTAATGAAATATTAAAAAGCAGAAGGCAATGTTTTTACCTGTTTATTTTTTATGCTTAACGCCACTAAAAGGGAAGGAGATTTTGTATTGAGATTATAATCAGGCTGTATGTGCATGCTAAGATCATTGCTTACATCGAAATCTTTTAAATGCGCAAACACAGTTGCATCGGCAACATTTAATCCCCATACAAGCAGAAAAAACAAAACGGAATAATCCCTGTTCTTTCTGAAAGAATTCCTGTAATACTGAAGGTCTTCCGGCGCAAGGCCTTGCAACTTTGGATCTATCGTGGAAAAATTTGCGCTGTCTTTGGTTACTAAAATTTCATACGCTTCTTTTGTCTTCTGATACCATTTATTGTTGTAAATAAATAAACTTGCCGGCACGGCAAGTGCACCATACACAATCGGTATTTTCCAGTATTCACGATTGTATGCCTGGCCCCAGCCCGGAATTATCGCAGAACGTAACGTGGCTTTATGAGGGTCATGTTTTTTTTCAATTACTGAATCTTTTTTTGCGAGTGCAATTGTCGCGTTGTCTTTTTTTGGTTTAAGCGTATCAAGTAAAACTTCTTTTCCATTATTTACTTTGGTTGCACTATCGGTTTGCGCAATTGATGTAAGAGAAATAATGAAAGCAGGAATAATTAATATGAAGCAATAAATTACACGCATTTTAATCTGCCTGCGTATGCATGAGTTCAAGAATTTTATCCAGTTCATCTTTTGAATAATATTCGATAACAATATTGCCTTTGCCATTTGAATTATGCGTGAGCACAACCTTTGTTGAAAAATAAGAGGCTAAATTATCTTCAATACGTTTGTAAGCCTCGTTAAGATTTGTTTTTGCTGAAGATTTAACAGCAATTGAAGGACTACGATACAGCTTTCTTACAAGTTCTTCTGTTTGCCGTACACTTAATTGTTTATGTTTTATTTCATGAAAAAGAAACAACTGTTTATCAACTGTATCAATATTTATAATGGCTCTTGCATGGCCCATACTTAATTCACCATTGCGCACAGCAACCTGTATATCAGGCGGCAATTTTAAAAGGCGGATATAATTTGTAACAGTGCTTCTTTCTTTTCCCATGCGCTCTGCAACCTGCTCCTGCGTATAATTTAATTCATCCATCATGCGCTTATAACTAAGGCCAATTTCAATTGCATTTAAATCTTCACGCTGTAAATTTTCCAGCAATGCAAGTTCCAGTAATTCCCTGTCGTTGCTTTGGCGCACATAAGCAGGCACATCTTTTAAACCGGCGATTTTAGCAGCGCGTAATCTTCTTTCACCGGCAACCAACTGGTACTTTCCGTCTGCAAGTTTTGAAACAGTAAGCGGCTGTACAAGATCAAATTGCTTTAATGATGATGCAAGTTCCTGTAAAGCTGTTTCATTAAAATCGCGGCGGGGATTTTTTGGGTTGGGTTGTATCTGATTAAGCGGAATGCGCAGAATATTTGTTGCCGCTTCAACTATATCTGTTTTTAAATTTCCTGTTGTGGTTTTAAGGTCAGAATCTATGCTTTGCAATAACGAACGTATTCCCTTACCCAGCGTATCTTTATTTTGTTTAGTCATTTAATTCTTTTGTTTTATTCTAATATTCTTTCTTCTTGTTTCATTCTCGTCATATCATTTTTCTGCAGCACTTCTTTTGCAAGATTCAAATAATTAATGGCGCCTTTGCAATCGGAATCATACAATACAACAGGTTTGCCAACACTTGGCGCTTCACTTAATTTGCTATTGCGGTGAATGATGGTACTAAAAACCATGTCTTCAAAATGGCGGCGCACTTCATTTACAACCTGGTTACACAAGCGCAGCCTGCCATCATACATCGTCATTAAAATACCTTCTATCTGCAGTTCAGTATTTAAACGGCTTTGCACAATCTTTATAGTATTAAGCAATTTGCCTAATCCTTCCAAAGCAAAGAATTCACATTGCACAGGAATGGCTACACTGTCAGCAGCAACCAATGCATTTACGGTTATCAATCCAAGTGAAGGCGAGCAGTCAATTACAATAAACTCATACCCATTTTTTATGGGTTCAAGAACGCGTTTTAATATAAGTTCCCTGTCAGGATAATTGATCATTTCAATTTCTGCGCCTACCAAATCTATATGCGATGGAATAAGATCAAGATAGGGAACATCTGTTTTTAATATTACTTCTTCAGCCGGTGTATTGTTCACCATGCAATCGTAAAGACTTTTTGTAATATTATGCAGATCAAAGCCAATACCTGTTGTGCTGTTTGCCTGCGGATCTGCATCAACCAGCAGTGTTTTAAATTCAAGCACGGCAAGACTTGCTGCAAGATTTATTGCAGTTGTTGTTTTGCCAACACCACCTTTCTGATTCGCCACACCTATTGTTCTTGCCATATAAAACCCCAAACCCCTAAAGGGGCTTTTAAAATCGTTAAAAATTATAATCTTTTTCCTCTTATTCTCTTTTTAGGGAGTTAGAGGGTTTATCATTTCACCAATTGCAGGCAGCAATAAATTTTTGCCTGCTGCTTTAAAATCTGCGATTGCTTTTTCTGTATCAATTTTAATCAGTTCAAATGTGTTGTAATGAACACCAACAATTGTATCGCAATTAATAAAATCAGCAGCAATAACTGCATCTGCTGCATCCATTGTATAATTACCGCCAATTGGCAGCACTGCAAAATTAAGTTTTGCCCAACGTGGTATTAACTGCATATCCATGGTAAGCGCTGTATCACCGGCGAAATAAAAATTTCCTTCAGTGGAAGTAAACACAAAGCCAAAAGGATTGCCTGCATAACTGCCATCAGGAAATGAAGATGAGTGAATGGCATTTACAGCACGCACATTTCCAAAATCAAATTTTACAGGGCCGCCATGGTTTAAAGGATGTGTTTTTTCAATACCGTTTTTTCCAAACCATGTTGCAACTTCTGCTGCGCCAACACAGGTTGCTTTAGTGCGTTTTGCAATAGCAATTAAATCTGCAATATGATCTCCATGACCATGTGATAAGAAAATATAATCAGCTTTTATTTCGTCAATATTAATATGTTTTGCAAGCGGATTAGGTGTGATAAACGGATCAAACAATATCTTTTTATTGTTTATTTCAACCTGGAAACACGCTTGCCCAAAATATGTGAATTTCATTTAGAATTTGTTTAAAAGGGCACAAAAGTAATTTTTTACAATTACTGTCTCAGCAATATTAATTTTTTAAGATTATTTATGCACGATTTTTATCAACATCTTATAAAGCATGTTGTTTACTTTGTAAAAAATTTTATGCGAAACTGGAATGGCTGGTGGATTATCATACTTATTTTACTGGTAATAGATTTTTATGTTTTTACTGCTGTGAAATTTTTAGCGCAGAATAACAGTGATAAAACGCGAACCATAATTTTCTCACTGTATTGGCTATTAGCGTTAAGCGCCGTTATTTTTATTATAGTATTGCCATATACCAATTATCTTGAAGACCATGCAGCATTCAGAAATTATGTTTTCGCTATCATTATCGGTTTATTCTTTGCTAAATTAATTGCGGCGGTTTTCTTTTTGTTAGATGATATCCGAAGGTTTGCCGTTTGGCTTATGTCAAAAATATTTCCGAAATCAGGCGTTGATTTTACACACGAAAATAATTATATAAGCCGCTCCGCTTTTTTAACCTGGACGGGCATTGCATTGGGCAGCACTCTATTCGGCACTTTACTGGTTGGATTTTCTAATAAGTATAATTATAAGGTTAGAAAATTAAAGCTTTCATTCAACAATTTGCCTTCTGCATTTAAAGGATTAAAAATTGTGCAGGTAAGCGATATTCACAGCGGAAGTTTTACAGATAAAACAGCTGTGAAAAGGGGAGTGGATCTTGTTTTAAAACAGAACGCTGACCTTATTTTATTTACCGGTGATCTGGTGAATGATAAAGCCGATGAGATGCACAATTATATGGATGTGTTTGATAAAATAAAAGCACCGATGGGTGTGTATAGTACGTTAGGCAATCATGATTATGGCGATTATACAAGTTGGCCAAGCGATGAAGCAAAAAAAGAAAATTTAGAAAGGCTGAAAAAAATTCATGGAGAACTTGGCTGGAGATTATTAATGAATGAACATGTTATTCTTGAAAAAAACAACCAGCAGATTGCTTTGCTTGGCATTGAGAACTGGAGCGCATTTGGCCGTTTTCCAAAATATGGCAGGATGGATTTGGCTTATCCAGGAACAGAAAATTATGCTTTTAAAATTTTGATGAGTCATGACCCCAGCCATTGGGATGCAGAAGTGCGGCCAAAATATCCTGACATTGATTTAATGCTTGCTGGCCACACGCATGGTATGCAATTTGGCGTAGAAAATCCTTATTTTAAATGGAGTCCCGTGCAATGGTTTTATAAAGAGTGGGCGGGTTTATATGAAGAAGGTAAACAAAAATTATACGTGAACCGTGGTTATGGTTTTATCGGTTATCCCGGACGTGTTGGTATTTTGCCGGAGATAACGGTGATTGAGTTAACATAAAAAATTATGGATTATATCCTCAATGGAATAAAAAGAATTAGTTTTTATAGTTACTAATTCACTGACGGGCCAAACCATGGAATCTTCTTTTTGATTATTGAAATAATAATTAATTGCCGTCAAGTAGTTTTTTCTTTTGCGCTTCATATTCCTCTTTGGTTATTACACTATCATCATAAAGCTTTTTAAGTTTAGCAAGTTCATCAGCAACACTTAGCGGTTGAGCAGAAGTAGTTTTAGTTTTATATTGATCCGGCACAATTATTTCACCGGCAGTAATTGCACTTTCAACATCGCATTGATAATTTACAGGTTCACCAACGCCTACAACAATATAATATACATAACCGTTTTTGGAATTGCCTTCCGGTTTCAACTTTTTTACAATAACCGTATGGCCATTTTTAGTTCTTTTTAAAGACTGCTCCCTGGCGTTTGGCAAAAAGGAATTTGATGCGCTGATGTATTTGAAGTCACCATTATCCTTTGTTCCAATACCGAGTTTTATCTCTTGGCCGGCAGTTATTTTATAGCCGCTTGCAGTATAAAGTGTGTCGTTTTCAATTTTGGGGACAGCGGTGTTTTGGCAAAAGCATTTACCGGTGATAAGCAATAAAATTGTGAGGATAGTTGTTTTCATAACATAAGTTTCCTGTGCAACTTACAAAATTTCATTGCTATATTTTTCAATATTCATGCTTAATAATTATACTTCATTTTTTCTGGTAAACCCGTACATAATCTATATACATTTTCGCAGGCAGCAAACTGTCATCAATAGTTTGGCCAGGCCAGTTACCGCCAACCGCAAAATTTAACAGGATGAAAAAAGGCTGGTGAAATTCTTCTGTGTCATTACCTGTAATACTTGCTACATGATACTGAATGCTGTCCACATACCATTTTATTGAAGATTTATCCCATTGCACACCATACACATGATATGCTGAAGGAGACGAGGAAGTTGTACCAGTATTCTGCTGATGTCCACTATTATCCCAATGTATTGTTCCATGAATAACACTGTCAGTATTTATATGTTCCATAATATCCGTTTCACCGCAGGCAGGCCAGTTTACAGTATTTATGTTTGAACCAAGCATCCAGAAGGCCGGCCAAAAACCTTGCCCCACAGGCAGTTTAATACGGGCTTCAATCCTGCCATAATAAAACTCTTTTTTTCCTCGTGTTGTCATGCGCGAAGAAGTATAATGATAAAAACCAACAGTTTCTTTTTTTGCTGTTATAACAAGATTACCGTTTTCGATAGTGGCATTATTCGGCTGGTAATATTCCTGCTCGTTATTACCCCAGCCATTATTATTTCCGGTTTCAAAATTCCAGATAGCTGCATCAATGGAAGAACCATCAAATTCATCTGACCAAACTAATTGGTATGTTGATTTATCAGGAGGTGAAGGGGTTATATTAGTATTTTGCCCGGTTGATATTTTGCAGAATGAAAACAGGCAAATAAAAAATAAAACAAAACAGCGGTTTAATACTTTATCAAAGTGTTTATACATAATGCAAGCTTAAAAAAATAAAGATAAATTAAAGCAGTATTTGATTTTCTTAAAACTATGCGTGAAATTATTATTGCTTTATTAATTTATAGATTTGAGCAGTGCTGCCATTCGAAACTTTAAGCATATAAACACCCGGAGTAAAGTCTTCACCAAATTGAAAATATTTTTTTGTTGTGTTGGTAAACTTGTACATGGTTCTGCCATATACATCGGTAATAAAAAAGTAAATTTTTTCTGTGTTGCTGCCGCTAACTGTCATTACAAAATTTGTGTTGGAAGGATTTGGCTTAACAGAAATTTTAAAATCAGTACCCGTAAATGCGTTTGCAGATGTGCAAGCTGTTTTACTGTTACTGATAATCGCAGTTGCAAAAGCGGTACAAGCGCTTGTATCTTTCACCCATGCCTTATAAGTGCCGGCACTTAAATTTGTAAATACATTAGTTGAAGTATAGTTGATTGAATCTATACTATACAAATAAGGAGGTTTTCCGCCGCTTGCTTTAATGGTGATTTTTCCATCGCCGGCATTCTTACAACTTACATTGATTTTTGTTACAGTGGCTTTAAGCGCTGCAACACGGCTCACTAGTATATTTTTAAGCGAATCGGTGCAACCGTTTTTATCTTTTACCCAGGCTGTATAAGTACCTGCTGCGAGATTGTAAAATATATTAGTACTTATATAATTCATATTGTTTAAGCTGTATTGAAAAGGAGCAGCACCACCGCTTTGTTTTACGGTGATAGTTCCATCATCTTTACAACTGCCCGCTTTTATTACGCTGACAGTTATCTTAATGGTTGGTGTACTTGTAACCACAATATTTTTCAACGTATCAATACAGCCTAAACTATCTTTTATATATGCTTTATAATTCCCGTACGCAAGATTTTTAAACACAGAACCAGTAGCATAATTTATTCCATTCAGACTAAAACAATATGGCCGGCGGCCACCTGTTGTATTTACGATGGTAATTGAACCCGATGATTTGCAGGTTTGAGCAGCTGTTGTATTTGCTGACGCAGTAATGAGTGAAGGCGCACTTAAATTTATTTTTACTGAATCGCTTTGCCCTGCTGCATCCGTTACAATAAAAGAATAATTTCCTGCAGGTTTATAGAAATCACCGGTTCCATTGTATGGCGCAGTTCCACCTGAAGCGCTTATTGCAATATGAGAAATGCCTCCGTTACATTTAATGCTATCCGCTGAAACCGTTATAACCAATTTTACGGATTGCTGTTTTGTGCACACAATTATATTCTGCGCAGAAATATATCTTGCCTGCGCAGGATTGGTGCCTGAACCCAATGCATTACTTCCACCAACAGATGGCCATGCAGAACTTACATTCCAGAAATAAGGTTGTGCAGTTAAGTAATAGCTTGCATCATCTAATGTATTGGTGCCGGCAGGTTGAATTACGCCTCTTATATTGTTATCGTAAGTAAACTGGTGATTGGGTTGTAAATAATAATTTCCTTTTAATGAATCACTGCTGGTTACTTCATTGCCAACAATATTCTGATTGTATGAATTTACAGTCTGATCAAAAATAACAATGCCATATAAATCTGTACGGTTTCTGAAAAAAGTATTATATGGTCCGGCAGCTCCCCAGGTGTCATCAACAATAATGCTTTGCCCGATATTGCCTTCAAACAAATTGGCAAAAGGATAATGACCATGCAAAAGCATATCACCACCTGCATCATGAGGATCTTCTGAACGATATGGATCAAGCGAATAATTATAAGCAAATACATTTCCGTTAGCACCCTGCTTTGCAATCATAGAATGTCTTAAATGTCTCAACACGCAATTTTCAACTTTGCAATCGCTGTTGTGCTGAATCATTGTGATGCCATAGCCAGCAGTACCGGTGCCATCATACGTAAATGCATCATGAAAATAAGAACCGCTTATTGAAATATTTTTACATGAATTAAGTAAAATATGCGACGCCTGGCTTTTGTTTGATTCAACGCCTGTAACCCAACAATCATCAGCATAAGAAAAATTGATATTGTATCCATAATTACCATTGATGATTGTATCAACGCGTGTAATTTTTAAGCATTCAATTCCAACGTTTGTTTTTAAAGCAACAGGCCTTATTTGCGGCTGAAGGTTGCTGGTATAATCAATGCGTAATGCGGGATCAATTGTTACATAATTGCCATTCACTGCTTTAATGGTTACCATTTGCCCAACACAATAAGTTGCCCAGTCTGCAGGCACGGTATTCCAGGTGCCGT
>JABDGW010000027.1 GCA_013285855.1 Bacteroidota bacterium | reverse complement strand
ACAGTTGATTTGCGCTGGCTGGATGTGTTTAATACTTTATACAGCGGCGATCCACGTTTTTCTGATGTGCCGATGATGAATATCTGGCGTTCTGAAGATACCTATCACGATCATCAGAACAGGCAATTCCAGTTTAACGGTTTGCCGATGCGGCGCATAGATAGTTGCGCATTTATGAATGGCGTAACCGGCACTTGTTACAGTCGTGCAATGCAATGCTGGAAAGGTGAATTGATTTTGGATTTAGCACGTGGTGGCTGGATGAATGTGTATCATGGTAATATGGAATTGGTAACAGACGAAGACGCAAAATGGTTTGCAAGAGTGCAGCAGCTTTTTCATCATTTTCAAAAATTGGATACAATAACTTCTTTTGGTGGAATACCAGGCGAAGCAAAATTATATGGCTTTAAAGCTGAAGATGACAAAGGTGTTGTGTGCACAGTTGTAAATCCTTCGCAACAAACAGCAACCATTAAAATGCCCGTTGATAAAATTTCTTCATCAAAACTTTTATATGCTGACGGCGGATTCACGCCAGTTATAAAAAGTAATATAATTACTTTAGGTGCTGAGCAACTCGCTGTTGTTGGTTTTAATTTTTATGCTAATGATAAGTATGATTTAGGAAGAGATGACACGATAAATATACCGCAAAGCATAGCAAAGCTAAATGAGCAATTTTCTGAAACAAAAGATAACAAGATTGAATGCGCCATGAGTGATTTGCCTGCAGACAATTTGCGCATCATAGTGCAACAATACAGCAGTGATGGAAACCCATATCGCACATGGGGTGGCGCACCACCGAACGGGATTAAAATGGACCAGGTAATTAAAATAATTGTGAAGCAGGACGATGCAACAATCGAAACAAAAAAAGAATACGATAAAATGATATGGAGTGGATTATCGTGGGGCGTCGTTGAAGTTGAATCTTCATCATTCGATAAATCAAAACCATTATTTATTGAATGCAGCACAACAGAAAAGCAACCGCTAACATTAAAGGCTGATGTGTATACAGTGAAATATTAAAATAAAAATCAAAACACAATAATTGATTTACATGAAAAAAATTATTGCATCAATCATTTGCATTTTTAGTGCAGTATATTGTTTCGCACAAAAAACAATTTTGTTTGATGATGGATGGAAATTTTATCGTGGTGATACAACAAATGCTGAACAAATAAGTTTTGATGACAACAATTGGCGTCAAATTGATTTACCGCATGACTTTAGCATTGAAGATTTGCCGGGTACTAATTCACCATTTAATCCTGATGTTGTAAACGGCGTTAGCATTGGCTTTACAACCGGCGGCATTGGCTGGTATCGTAAAACATTTACACTTTTGCCAACACAAAAAAATAAAAAAATTGTTCTACTGTTTGACGGTGTGTATATGAATGCAGATGTTTGGCTGAATGGTGAACATCTCGGCAATCATCCTTATGGCTACACCAGTTTTTATTATGACATCAGCGATAAAATAAAATGGAATGATAAAAATATAATCGCTGTGCAGGTAAAAAATGTTGGTGCGACAAGTCGCTGGTATGCTGGCTCTGGGATTAACCGTCATGTTTGGTTACAGGAAAGCGAATCTGTGCATGTTGCACCATGTGGAACGAGCATCACAACTCCAAAAGTAAGCGCTGCATCAGCTAAAGTAAATATCAAAACAAAAGTGCTGAATGAAACAAATGCATCATCAACTATTACTATCGTTAATAAAATATTGAATGCAAAAAATGTTGAAGTTGTAAGAACAACATCAAAACAAAATATTGCAGCAAACAGTGATTATGATTTTAATGATGATGCAATTGTAAAATCGCCTTTGCTATGGTCAACCGAAAATCAAAACTTGTACAAAACTGTTACAGAAATTTATGCAGATGGAAAATTAACTGACCGCAATGAAACTGTGTTCGGCATTCGCAAACTTTCTTTCGATGTAACTGGTTTTATGCTGAATGATAAACCGATGAAATTAAAAGGTGCATGTTTTCATATTGATAACGGACCTCTTGGTGCAAGGTCTTTTGATCGTGCAGAAATTCGTCGTGTGGCATTATTAAAAGCAAGTGGTTTTAATGCGATTCGCTGTTCGCATAATCCACCGCCACCTGAATTTTTAAATGCCTGTGATAGTTTAGGAATGCTTGTGATTGATGAGGCGTTTGATATGTGGACTGAAGCAAAAAATATGGAAGACTATCATTTGTATTTTAAAGACTGGTGGCAAAAAGATATGGAAAGTATGTTGCTGCGTGACCGCAATCATCCATGCATAATTATGTGGAGTATTGGAAATGAAATTAAAGGAATGAATAAACCTGAAGTTGCAGATACCGCAAAATTGGTTGCAGATTATGTGCGCTCAATTGATAATACGCGACCCGTTACTGCTGCGGTGAATGATGTGAATGACAAGAAAGATGCATTTTTTTCTGCGCTGGATGTTTGCGGTTATAATTATGCAAGAGATGAATATGAAAGCGATCATGAACGCAAACCACAACGTATCATGTTTGCAACAGAGTCTTATCCGTTAACACAATTTGATTACTGGATGAGTGTGGTTGATCACCCTTGGGTGATCGGTGATTTTGTTTGGACCGGCTGGGATTATATTGGCGAAGCAAGTATTGGCTGGCGCGGATACGAACAGGAGAAAAATTTTTATCCGTGGAATTTGGCTTACTGTGGTGATATTGATATCTGCGGTTGGAAGCGACCGCAATCATTTTATCGCGATGTGCTTTGGAAAAAAGATCAGCTTTCCGTTTTTGTAAAGCCATTGCAACCATCATTTCCTATCAACGAAAAAAAACAAACATGGAGCATCTGGAATTGGGATGATGTAGTTGCAGACTGGAATTGGAAAGACAAAGAAGATTCAATGTTTGAAGTAAATGTGTATTCGTCCTGCGATGAAGTTGAATTATTGTTGAACGGAAAATCGCTTGGCAAAAAACAAACAAATCGCTCAACAAAATTTATAGCTGTTTATAATGTGCCATACAAAGCAGGTGAATTAAAAGCAGTTGGATATACCAAAGGAAAAAAAGTAAACGAATCAATTTTAAAAACAGCGGATGAACCAACTCAAATAAAATTAACTGCAGACAGAAATACAATTAAAGCTGATAACGAAGATTTAAGCTATGTTACAGTTGAATTACTCGATGCAAACGGTGTAAAAAATCCGAAAGCAGAAAACTTAATCAATTTTACAATTGAAGGCGAAGGAACAATTGTCGGCGTAGGTAATGCAAATCCAATTAGTCTGGAGAGTTATCAATTGCCGCAACGCAAAGCCTGGCAAGGCAGGTGTATGGTTGTTATAAAATCAACACATCATGCAGGAAAAATTATTTTGAAAGCAAGGGCTGATGGTTTAAAAAGTAATATGATTATACTGAATGCCAAATAACATTGCAGCAAATAATTTCGCTATCGATGTAATTTTTTATATAACTTCATTGCGCAAACTTTTTAAAACGATATATACAATTTGCTTCGCCTGATTATCTTGATATTGCCTGGATAAAAACAAGTTTGCCTCATTCTTCACTATTAAAACCTGGAATATGAATTACGATTATCCACAAACTGATTTATCCAGAGGTATTTTAAGTGGATTATTTGCAGGCCTTATCGCCGCAGTAGCCAACACAGTTTTTGCTCTTGTTTACAGGGGTGTTACTTCATTTTATGAGTTTAATGGGCTTGATGTTACTGTTATTGTTTTCGGTTCAATTCTGCAGTTAATAACCTGCGGATTATTGTTTTCATTTTTTGTACATTATCATAAACGCGGCATTGGATTTTATCGTCTTCTTGTAGTTATAATAACAATTGCTATTGTTTTTTTAGGCATTATGGTTCGCCAGTCAGTAATGGGTTCTGTACCTTATGATTTTAAATTTTTAGTGGTAGGAACCCAGGTAGTTATCGGTTGTCTTGCCGCATTTCTTATTCCTTATCTTTCCAGCCACGATAAACTTATCAGTTAATATTTTGCCGATTATAATTTTATAAGATCTGTTTCGGCAATGATTGCTGTAAGCGCATTATATAATTTATCAAGATCTTGTTGCTCATTAAAAACATTTATAGAATAACGAATAAAAACCTGTTCATCCTGCCTCATTACAGGTATTTCAATATTATATTTTTCAAAAAGCAACCGCTGTAATTTTTCAGGTTCATTTGTTTGTACAGGTGTGCTGCACATCTGGCCCAAAAATTCATCTGTAACAGGGCATAAAGGTTGTGAATGCAATAACTCACAAAAGCGAAAATAATTTTTGTGAGCAAGCTGCCTGCAATCAGCAGCACGTTGCGGCCAGTTATTTTCTTCTAAAAATTTAATTGTTTTTGGCACCGTTAAGAAAGCAGAAAAATCTCTCGTGCCTTGTGTTTGATGATAATCTAAAAACTGTGAATGAGAAGGCGCAGCACTTTCATATCCCCAGCTTACAACCAATGGATCAAATAAATGCTGATGTTCCTTTCTTACATATAAAAATGAACATCCTTTTGGTGTACACATCCATTTATGACAAGCGCCTGTATATACATCGGCCTGTAATTCTGCAAGGTTTAAAGATATATGGCCAGGCGCATGTGCTCCATCAACAATAGTAAATAAACCTTTTTCTTTAGCTATTGCGCAAATTTCTTTTACAGGTAATTTTAATGCAGTTGCACTTGTAATATGGCTGATGAAAATTGCTTTTGTATTTTTTGATAAGCCTTTAAAAAAATCTTCGATAATTTTTTCTTTGGAAATAAGCGGCAATGTAATTGGCTGGCGAATATATTTTGCACCGGCCTTTTTACAGTAATAATTCCAGGTGCGGTCTAATGCTCCGTATTCAATGTTGGTGCTGAGTATTTCATCATTGGCTTTCAGCGGAAAACTTTTTGCAACAATATTTACAGCGTAAGATGGGTTGGTAACAAATACAAGATCATCAGCATTACAGTTTATATAATTGGCAAGTGCTTCTCTTGAATTTTTAAGATTTTTAGGACCCTCAACAACAATAAATTGTATAGGTTCTGTTTCTAATTGAAGCTGCCATTTTTGATAGTCTTCAAAAACAGGTTTTGCACATGCGCCAAAAGAACCAAAATTTAAATAAGTAATACCAGGGTTTAATAAAAACTGAGATTTTAAACTACTGTTTTGCATGGGTCAAAAATAAAAGTTTTCAACTCACGCATGTGTTTTTTTGCTTTCGACAAAATACATATCAACAAGGCCTTTATGTTTTGCTTCCATGCGGCCGCGATAACTGCAGTTAAAGCGGTGTTTTACCAGTTCCCGTGTAGTACCGGAAATATTTATTTTTCCTGCTTCACCGTATTGCTGCATGCGTGCTGCTGTATTTACCGTGTCGCCCCAAATATCATAAGCAAATTTTTTAACGCCAACCACGCCCGCAACAACCGGCCCCGCATGTACACCGATGCGCATTTCAAAACAGGTTTTATTATCTGCTTCTCTTATTTTGTTCTTATCCTGAATAGCTTCAATAATTTCCATAGCAACTTCTAACATTAATATCGGGTTATGACTGTTTTCAGTACCCAAACCTGCAGCGCAGATATAAGCATCGCCAACAGTTTTTATTTTTTCCACATTAAATTTTGTAACGATGTTATCAATCATTTTAAAATAATCATCAATGCTTGACACAAGTTCTTCAGGCGGCATCTCTTCAGTGATAGAAGTAAAATCTGCAAAATCAGCAAACAACACAGTAACGAGATCGTAATTTCTTGCCTGGGTTTTCCCTGTCTGTTTTAATTCTTCCATTACTTCTGCAGGCAGAATATTCAACAGCAATTCATCTGATCTTTCTTTTTCTTTTTCAATGATCTTGTTTTTTTCCAGCAACCTGTCAAATGCAAGATTCTTTTGTTTTTCAAAAATATTTATCACCATAAAAACAAGAACAATATGCCCGCACACAGCCAATAAATTCTGCAACTGGATGTATTTATATTCCATCTTTATATCAAAGCTTACTCCGTTTAATTGCAGGGTTCCAAATGTTGCAACGATGGCAACAGCAATAAAAAACCATAAAAGAGCCGCTCTGAAATTTATAAAAAGCAATGCCATGATTGGCAGTAAAACCATTAGTTGAGGATCTGTAGCTGTATGATAAACGCCACCACTTATATACATAATTGCAGATAAAGAAAGTGCCAAAACAAAAATGTATGCATAAGCAAGCACTATTAAAGAAGTGCCGCGCTTAAGAATAAAAGGAAATAGCGCATTGCAGGTAACAAAAAATATAATAATATAAGACGCGCCGTAATAATTTTCAAGAACAGAGGTTGGCAAATAAAAAAGAGCATATAAAGAAGAAATGAAACTTACTGAAACAAACAATCTGTGTTTTCTGTAAGTCCATTCATCCAGTTTAAATTTTTGCGGAATAAATCTGCTTATAAAATTTTCAAGAAGCATAGGCTGTATTTTGCCGCTTAAATTTTGTTACCAGATAAATATAAACAAGATCAAGAATAAAAGTAATTACGGAAAGTGTAAGCATAAAGTACTGGTTGGGAAATGCCCAAAAACAAAACACACTGGTTAATGCAGTGCCCAGCATTTTATGCCAGGCAGTGGAAATACTAAGCGATTTTTCAAGGGGGAAATTTATTATCAGCAAAATATAAATAGCAGACATATTTGTGTTTACAAGATAGGCTGATGTGGCGCCAACAGGATCGTAATATTGCGATGTAAGTGCATAGATACCTGCAACCCAGCATAAAAAGCAAAATACTATTATAAGCGCAAAATGTTTTTGCAATCTTTTATCTGTAAACTGGATTTTCCCATATTTAAATAAGGAATAAAAAATATACACATCCAAAACAAACCATGCACGATAACCCCACTCAAACAAAGCACCCATATTGGTATAATATTTAAAGCTCCACAAAAACTCCCATGCAATATTTGCACAAACTGCAAGCACCGGAATGCCTACAAATTTGTATTTGGAAATATCTTTTATTACAACAATATACACCCACACCCAATACGCAGCTGCAATACCAAAAAGTATAAGCTGCCCAGGTGAATAATCTGTTGTATTTACAAGAGGATGCCCCATTGAAATTAAGTTGCGGAAGGTGATTTAGTTACTGCAGATTTTTTCGCTCCTTTTCTGAATAATGAAATAATCCATTGAATCAATTTTACCCACCATGGAAAACTTTCATTCCATTTTAAACCTTTCATATAACGCCGGTAATCGTGATAGCGATAATAAGCAAATTCCCATGGCTCATGCAAATTCCATATTTCACATAAAGGCACATTTGCTTCTGATGCTTCAATAATATTATTTACAGCACGGCGTGCTGCTTCATTAGCGCCTTCCATTGTGGCAAGATCAGTATGTGTGCGCACATAATCTGCAGCAAAAAATAAATTCGGAATAGCGCAATAAGATTCGGGTCTTAACCGCCATGTATCTACTTTATTTACAAGTAATGGTTCTGTGTTCTTGCTGAAATAATCGCCTTTAAGCAAATTGATATTATCAAAAACAATGTCACGGTCAATGAACCATGTATGTATCATTTCATCATTCAATAAGCATTTACCATTTACAACCAATGAGCTTTTCATTTGCGCCCACACTTCATTTTTAATTTCTTCAGCAGTACATTCTTTAGCCATTTTTCCATATAGAATACCCGGCGTTTCCCAATCAGATACATCACATGATAAAACTGTTTTTGCTTTGCCATCTGCAAACTGGCTCATTGGGAAACTTTTCCAGAACTGTGATTGTGATATTGCTGTAACCGCCCAGGGACTGTCCGCAAAAATGATATGGCCTTTATTTAAAGTAACATCTTCATATAAATAATACTGCACACCCGTCATCCATGAAACGTCATTAGACAATTCTATTATACCTGATAATGTTGGATCAGCATTCATTATAGCAGCCTTTTGAATTGCATCATTTGTAACATCAATAATTGAAACAGTTGGGTCAGAAAGATCAGCATTCCTTATTACATTATTAATAAAATCCTGTATAGTTTGATTGGGTTGTAAAATATCATTTAATAACAAAGGAGCAGCTACTTCAACCGGTACAGCACAGATATAATAATCGGCTGTGTAATGCTGAATATCCGGCTTATCAGGAAGCTGTTCATTAAAAATGCTGTCATCGGCTTTGATTTTTTCAACCCAAACGCCGGTTATTTTTCCGTCTGTACATTCTATCTTTTTTACATCAGAAAGAAAACGATAATCAACGCCTTTATTTATTAAATATTCATGCCATGGAGTTAACCATTGATTATTTGTAGGTCCATCTAAAATTCTGTCTGTAGCCACATCAGGGTTTGCCATATTAAATACAAGCTGCAAAAAAATATCGCCACCGGTTTTGGTACTTGCTGTTGCGGCACGTGCGGCGACCAGGGTTCTTGTTAAACCGCGGGCAAGCAGGTCCTGGTAGGTTTTACTTCTGTGTGCACCATCTGTATATTGCCACCATCCCATCCGTTCATAATCATTTTCGCGGCGGGCACGGCAGCTTGTTATTAACTGCCAAACTTTGGTTGCAAAAAACATTTCATCATCAGTGCTTAAGCCTGTATGCTGGTGTAATGACTGGAGAAGAAATTTAAAATCTTCAAATGTTTTTGGAAAGCTGTCGAGCATAACGATCGGTTCGGCATCAGACCTTGCCATCATCACGTGCGGAGCTGCTATGAGATTATCAAAAACGCCATTCTTATTTCCCGGGAAAGGAATGCGTTTCATGGTATCAATAACATGCTTATAAAAGCCGGGAAAAAAACGAAACCCGTGTTCGCCGGGCAAAGGATTATAATGCTCGCCTGCGTCTTCATCAGGAACATTTACGCTGCGTGCCTTGCCACCGGGCAACTGCACTTTCTTTTCAAAAACCTGTACTTCAAAACCCCGTTCAATTAATTCATGTGCTGCGCTCATTCCAGCCACACCTCCTCCGAGAATGATGACTTTCTTTTTTTGCATTAGTGTTCGGCTTTTAGAATAAATAAGGAGTGATCTTTTATACGGATATTTATCAAATATAAATAAAAATTAAATTGTTTACAGGCAAGAAGTTATTATACTGTTTATGGCTATTTAAAAATCTCAGCTATAAATCTTAATGCCTTTTTTTTGTATATAAGCATGCCACAACATCATTGAGGCAACAGTTCTGTACGGCCGCCAGTTTTCAGCAATTGCCAGCATTTCTTCTTTACTTACTTTGGAATGTAATTGTTTTACTTCTTTTAAACTATTTACCAGTGCTATATCGCCTAAAGGAAAAAGATCTGTGCGTTGCAGAGCATGCATTAAATATACATCAACGGTCCAATCGCCAATACCTTTTATTTGTTTTAATACAGTACGTATTTCTTCATCGGTTGAGGCTGCAAGTTTTTTAAGATTAATTTTTTTTGAAACAATAGCAGTTGCAAGTGCTCTTGCATAAACAATTTTTTGGCGGCTGAAATAACAGGCTTTTAATTCAGCATCTGTTAGTGTGAGTATTTTTTTGGGGGTAACAAAACCAATTTTTGCTTTTAATTTTTTAAACGCCGCAAAAGCAGAAGCCAATGAAACCTGTTGCTCAAGTATGGTTAATATCAGCGATTGAAAAATTGCAGGTCTTGTCCACATTGGTGGCAAGCCATATTTATCTATTATTAATTTTAGTGCTTCATCTTTTTCAGCAAGCGCCAGGCATATATCATGAAAATTATCTTTTGTATAGATGTCAGGCATAATCACTGTAAATATATAATTGCTGTTACACCCAGGTGTTCAATTTTGTTTAAATTTATTCTCTTCAATTGCAAATTTTATATATATTTAAAAGATTAAACGATTGCTATTTCTTCTTCTCCTCAATTAACCATTACTGCTAAAATCTGTTTTATGAAAAAATATACAAAGCTCTGGCAATGCTTTTTTGCAATTGGGTTTATTGCTATTGCCATTCAGCAATTAGTTTGCGGTAATTTCAGGCCGGTAATGTTACCGCTTGCTTTTCCTGCATGGCTGCATGCAAGATTAATATGTACATGGATTTTTAGCCTGTTACTAATTATAGCTTGTGCCGCTATTATTTTTGATATTAAAGCAAGAGAAACCTCTCTTGCTTTAGGATTCATTTTATTACTGATGGTTATATGCTTTCATATTCCTTATGAACTGAGCATACACCAGAAAGAATTGGGTTTTTGGTCAGATCCTTTTAAATGCCTTACACTAAGTGGCGGCGCATTTATTGTTGCAGGCACATTTACAAAAAATAATTACGCTCCTGCTTTTATAAAATTTTTAGAGAAGTTTATTCCCGTCGGTAAATATTTTTTAGCAATTACTATGGTTGTTTTTGGTATTGATCATTTTTTGTACACCGGTTTTGTAGTTACACTTGTACCATCATGGATTCCCGGCCACTTGTTCTGGACCTATTTTGCAGCCGTTGCATTAATATTAGCAGGCGTTGCCATCATCATTAATATTAAAAGAAATATGGCCGCAGCATTATTAGGGCTGATGATATTTATATGGTTTCTGATACTGCATATTCCGCGTGCCATTGCAGATCCACATAGGGGAAATGGTAACGAATGGACAAGTGTTTTTGAAGCATTGGCTTTTAGCGGAATTGCTTTTTTAATTGCTGTCGAAAAAAAACGTTAGCTGTTTACTCCAGGTAACATGTATATTTCATATCGCAATAATAAGTTGTAAAATATTAAACTTAAAAACACCGATTAGTACAGCAGTTGCTTAAGCACACCTTATTAATTTTCATCTTTAAATACTAATTCGCCTGGTTTTGCGTTAGATTTTTTACCAATATCCAAGGTATATGAAACTCCATTTTAAACAAAGGAATTCTTTGTTGCGCGCTCTTGTTACCATGACGATCTCAATTTTGATTTTGCTTTTATTGTCTTGCTTTTTTATTGTTACGTCTTCAAACAGGTTAAAATTAAATGCGGCAGTAATGAAAGTAACTGCAACGCAAAGAAGTTTATCGCAGCAAATAGTAAATTATATTGCTGCGGATAATCTTGAAGGACACGTCTCAGGTCTTTCGCTTGATAGCCTGATACACTCATTTACTCAATTGCAACAAGTGCTTTTATACGGTGATAAAAGTTTGAATGTTTTACCTTTAAAAGAAGATATGATACTGGAATATCATAAACTTGACATTGGTTATATCCATTTTTTTTATCAATTAGGTCGCAATATCTCAAATGATAAAATAGCAAACTTTCTTGACCTGTTGAATGCAGAAAATTTTTATTTGCAGCAATTAGAAAATTTTAGTGCAAGATTGATCGGCTATTCAAATGAAGAAGTAAAAAATTTTCAACTTGAAGAAATTTGCATTCTTTGTATTTCTATCGTCTTAATTATCCTTGAAATAAGATTTATATTTCTGCCTGCCATTAAAAAAATTGAAGGCCAGAATACGGTATTGCGGGAAATATCATTTACTCAGGCGCATATAATACGGCGGCCCCTTACAAACATTCAAAGCCTTTTAACTTTAATGCTTGAGACTAACAAACAAGATGCATTTACCAAAGAATTATTAACGCTTGCAAAAAAAGAAACTGATGAGTTAGATTCGATTATTAAAAACAATGTTTACAAATCTGATAGAAATAATAAAATGGCTATATAAAATTCTATTGTGCCGTAAATTCAAGTACTTCACCGGATGCAGTATTATCATCGCTTAAATGTATAGCGTTGTTTGATATAAGATCAACCTGCCAGCTTTTATTCAGTTGATTTAAAGGTGCATTGCCAAAACTAATAGTAAGCTTTGCGCCTTCGCCTTCATGAGAGGGTTTTTCTGTATAACTGCCTGAAGCAGTAACGCCGTTGTTTATTGCAGTAATTTTTCCATCATTGGTAAATGTAAAAGTATAGCTGTTAAAATCTGCCGTTTTATCTTCTGCAGAATTATTATCAGTAAATTTTGTAATACTAAAATTTCCTGTTACAATAGTTGAATTGGTGCTGTTGCCATTTGTGTTTTGCGGTGTGCTGCTGTTTTTCATACAAGATGCAAATAAAACAGTTGCAATTGCCATAACGTTCATTATTCTTTTCATGTTTATTTATTTATGTAAAAATGCATTGTATAATAAACTATAAAAAATGAACTCAGGCGAACAGGAATAAAAAGTTGTTGAACGGGAAAACATTTTACTCACCGCTAAGCCATGCTTTAAAGGCTGCAGATCTTTCTGTGCTTACCACAGTATCAAGTTTGCTTGGCGGATTTAACTTAAGCAGCACTCTTGATTTTGAATAAGTAAACATTTCAGCAATAGAGGAATAACTTATAATAAACTGGCGGTTTATGCGAAAGAAAGATTTTGGGTCAAGCATACTTTCAAGCTGGTCAAGTGTATTATCAGCAAGATAACGTTTAGCTTCTCTTGTAATAATAAAATTAGCCTTATTCTCTGTATAGAAATAAGCAATATCAGGCACTTCAATTATTTTCATATGCTCGCCTATGCGCAACACAAAGCGTTGTTTATATTGCTGGGTTTTTTGCAAAGCCTGTAATAGATTCCGCAGGTTATTATCATCCTTTTTACCTGAAAGATGAATGGCTTTAAATTTTTCTATTGCTGTGTTTAATTCATTTCTTTTAATAGGCTTTAAAAGATAATCAACACTGTTTAATTTAAAAGCATCTAATGTATGCGCATCGTAAGCTGTGGTAAAAATTAAGGGTACCTCAACCGGAACTTCCTTAAAAATATCGAAGCTTGTTCCATCATTCAATTGAATATCGGCAAAAATAAGATCAGGCAAACTGTTGCTTTTAAACCATTCAATCCCTTGTTTTACACTTGTAATGGTGGCAATAAATTCAGCTTCTGGCAATATTTCTGCAATAAGTTTTTGCAACCGGGTTGCCGCTGCTTCTTCATCTTCCAGTATTAAAACTTTTATCATGTTATTTTTTTATTAAGGGAATTTTTACTGTAAAAAATTTATCATCATTTTCAATAGATACTTTTTTTACATGCAGCAAAGCATATCTTTTTTGAATGTTCTGCAAGCCAAGCCCGCTTCTTCTTTCAGGCTGCATTTTTTTATTAATGTTATTGCGCACAGCGATGCAATCATCAGCCACATTTTTTATGTCAATACATAACGGTATTTCTTTTGAGATAATATTATGCTTGATAGCATTTTCAACAAGCATTTGTAAAACCAAAGGCGGTATGTATGATGAAGCAATTACCTCAGGCTCTATATCAACTTTTATTTCAAGCCCTGACGCAAATCTTTTTTCCTGCAAAAAACTATAATCGTTCAGCACACTTAATTCATCCTGAAGTGAAATAAGATCTTTATCCCGGTGCTGAATAATGCTGCGGTAAAAGTCAGCAATTTTTTCAACGTACATAACTGCAATGTCAGGGTTAGTTTCAATTTCTGAAACAAGTGTATTAAGGCTGTTGAATAAAAAATGGGGGTTTACCTGGTTGCGCAGTGTTTCTAATTGTGATTGAACTTTTTCGTTCTTTAAAGTATTTAGATTAGTAATGTGCTTTTCTCTTTGTTTAATAAATAAATACAATAACGCCCCAAGTATTAAAGCCGCTGTTATAAAAAACCAGGTTTGGTTCCAGAATGGTTTTTCAATAACAAATGAAAAAGACGTTTCTGAAGCATTTGAAAAATTTTTATTTAATGAAACTCTTACCCTGAATGTATAATCGCCGGGCGGCAAGTTTGGAAAATTTTTTACATGGTCTTTCGTATTCACCCATTCTTTATCATAGCTGTCTAATTTATATTGATATTGGATTTTCTCCGGTTCAGCATAATAAATTCCGGTAAAGAAAAAGTTTAGATTGTTTTGGTGATAACTGAATTTATGGCCGCTTGTGGTTTCAATATTCTGTAAAAATAATTCTACCCTGTCAATAGTTACCGTTGGCTGCTGTACTGTTGTAGCGTTAACCGTATAACTGTAAATGCTGTTACCTGAAACAAAATATATATTATCTCCTTTGTCGTTGGTGCAGGCGTTTAAATCTGTATTAATATCCAAAGGCATCAGCGCTTTATCAATATAACTTATTTTGCCGGTTGCGGGGTTAATAATATCAATCGCATTTTTATGTATAACTGCAATATAATTTCCAGCATTTAAAAGCCCGGAAATTTGCATGCTGCTTAATCCCTGGCTTGTTGTAAAATTGGTAAAGCTTCTGCCATCATATTTAATAATACCTTTATTATAAGTGGTGTACCAGATGTTGCCGTAATTATCTTCAATTATTTTATATACAACATTGCCCATATAGCCGGGCTTGTTTTTTAAATGATAAAACTTATCATTCTCCAGCATAGAAATACCTTCTCCATCGGTTGCAAACCAAATACGTTTTTGCCTGCCGCAAAGAATATCGTAAACATATTTATTTCCGATACCTGCAGTATCTGTAAGATTCGTAAATAAATATTTGTTGCCTTCAGGTTTTGCAGTTACTACACCTTCCAAACCCGATATCCATATAGCATCGCCATCACCTGTAATTGTAATTGTATTATTGTTTGCAAGCAAAGGTTCATTAAGGCGCTCCTGCGTTTTTGTTTTATGATTAAAAACTGTAATGCCTTTCCCCAAAGAACCAACCCATAGATTATCGCCGGGACTTTCATATAAAGCCGTGATTGTTGTATTTGAAAAAAGAGGCAGTTTAAACTCCTGGCTTTCCCATTCATTATTTTTTTTATACAATCTTGTAAGTCCGCCCGGAATATTAAACCACAATGCAGAATCGTTTGTATAGTGAAGACAATGCACCTGCGCTGCCTGCTGCGGTGTAAGTTTATATACTTCATCCAAACCGGTTTTGGCTGTTCTTAATAATTGATTATCGCCGGCAGCCCATATAATGCCTTCACGGTCTTTAAGCAGGCAGTTTATTTTAGAAATGGTATGGTCAGAATACGCTTTATTAAAAGCAGATGTGCTATTATCATAATAATTAAAAACCATTAAGGCAGAATCTCCTGTTGCCACATAAATCTTTGATGAAGAAACCAGCAGGTCATTTACCTGGCCGTAATTCCATTTGGGCGTGCCTGAATTTTTGCTGATATTTTCTTTGAACGGTGCAATACCGGCATCCTGCATACCAAGCCAGAGCTTATTTTCATTTGTAAAAAAAATACTGCGTACAATATTATCAGGCAAACCGTTTTTAGATGTATAAGTGCTTATATATTTCTTTCCGTTTTTAAACGAACAGATATTTATTCCCCTGTCTGAAGCAGCAACAACACCAAGCTGAGCTGAATATAAAATTTTATAAATGTAATTATCACTTAAACCATCATCCTGGTTAATATTGTTTAAGCGATTGTTTCGAATAAAGTAAATGCCTTCGCCTGCAGTACCAAACCATATAATTCCGCTGCTATCCTGTGTAATTGATTTAATGGCAACCTTTGGAAATCCTTCTTCAAAGTGCAAAAGCTCAATTGAATTATTTTTTAACTCTGCAATATTCCCATTATCAAAACCAATCAGCGTTCTGTTATCTTTTGTTTCAAAAACTGCAGTTACTGCTGCATTAATTTTTGTTTGGGATGGATACTGCGAAAAATCAAAGCCATCAAAACGGTATAAACCCTTTGTTGTACCACATAAAATAAAGCCATCATTGGTTTGATATAAAGTGAGGATTGCCGGTTTATCTGCCTCATCATTATCAAGCAAATACAACCTGCTTTTTGCAGTTTGTGCAAATGAGGGCGAAATAAAAATTGCGCTTATTAAAAATATGTTTATTAAACATTTCTTCATCTCGGTTCAAAGGTTGCATTTACTTCTACCTTAATTTCATTAGCCAGTTTTTGGTTCACTACTGTTGGAATCGGGATGTTATGATCACTCAGCAATACAGTAAAATTGCTGTGTATTATAATTACTTTTTGCTTAACTGTAACTGCGGTTTTAATAATTCTTTCCTGCGGTACATTGTGTATGGTTAAAGTTCCTTTTGTTCTCAAATCATAATTACCATCTGCTGATAAATCAACATCTTCAATAATTTTTCCGTTAAAAGAGGCATAAGGATATTTATCAGATTCCATATAATTCTCATTAAAATGTTCTTTTTGCAAAGGGCTGTTAAAACCCTGGAATGAATGAACATCTATCTTTAAAGAAAAATTTTTTTTACCAATATCAAGCAAACCCATTAATTCTGTTGATGAGGCCTTTATTACTTCAAGCGGCGCATCACTTTTAAAAGAAATTTTTCCGCTTGTAATCTGGTAAAGTTGTGAAGGCTGGTTTTTAAATGCTGAGGCTGCCGCTATCAATATAAATAATAATAAAACCCTTACACGCATGCGCTGTATTAAATTAAACATGCGCGTAAGATAATTATTACAATAAAACCACAAGCTACATTTTTAAATCCTTTGGCTTTCTTATAGTAAATACCCGCGAAATATTAAAACCGAAATGTATATCCCCCTTGCTCCAGCGGCCGGTGTTTTCTGCAATGAAAGCTTTCTCCGTCATGCCGGTTGAATTGCTTAAATGAAGCTGGAAAACATGACCGCCGGTTTCAATTTCATATCCTATGGAAAACGAATTATATGTACCTGGCAATTTGCTGCCGGGCAATGTATAATAATATTCGACGTTGAGGCTGGACCGTTGTGTAAGTTTAAATCTTGCGCCTGCGCCAACAGCAAAAATATTGTTTGAATTAAAGCTGCTGTCAACCATATTTTCATGAACCATTGAGGGCACTAACTGCAATGAAAAATCTGAATTGAATTTGCGTGCAATTAAAACCTGGTATGCATACGAAAGCTTATCTGTAAAGGCCGGTTCTACCGCAATATTTTTTTGGTTTTTTATAGCAACCGTATCTGTTTCAATCATCATGGATGCCAGCAACGTAACGGATACAGGCATATTTTTTTTACCTTCTGATTGCCTTAATAAGCGATACTTTAAAAAAGCATCATATTGCTTTTCGAATGAGCTTCTTCCGCCGCCAACAGTAAGCCTGTTTGTAAGCCCATAATCCATACCAATGCGAATAGAAGCAACATCTAAACCAAACATATTATAAAAACCCTCGTTAAGCATCCCGAAGCGATGCGATATTTTTAAATCGAGCACGCCGCCTTGCGTAGTTTCAACTGTGTGACCATTTATAAGCCGGGTTGTTTTAAATGTAGCTTCAGTGTATTGTGTTTTGTTTTGATTTTTTGTTTTTATCTGCACATCAAGCATGGAGTCAAGGTTTACATCCTGGCTTATTGCTTTAAGCGAACAAAAAATCATTAACACTATAAGTAATCTGAAATTCTTTTTCATTGTTATATTCTGGTTTTATTTTTTGTCAATTCAATTCGGCAAAAAAAACCTATTGCTTTTCATACTGGCAATTCACAGTAATGGCAATATCTTCCGATATTTTTTTCTGTACGAACGATTCCCCGATAACATTATAATCTTTTCTTTTTATGGTGAAGTTTGATGCAACACTCACTTTGCCATCTTTTATGGTTATCGTTCCCTGTGCAGTTACAGGCTTTGTTACGTCACGTATGGTAAGATCGCCACTAACTGAAACGGTATAAGATCCGTCTTTTGAAAAATCAACGGAAGAAATATTACTGATCTTTCCTTTAAACCCGGCTTTTGGATATTTCTCTGAAGCCATATAATCATCATCATTAAAATGATCTTCCATTGCAGCTTTTTCAAAATGAAAACTTTTTACCGCCACTTTAAATTCCAGGTCGCCGGTGGTTGTATTCAATGCACTTGCGGCTTCATTATTCTGCGCTTTTACATCCTCCAGCGCCGTATGCGACGAAAAAGAAATGTTGCCGTTGCGCGTAATATAAGTTTGACTAAATGCTGTTAACACAAAAAAGGAAACAACAGAACAGGTGGCAATAATTTTTTTCATTATAAAAATTTTAAGTGGTTATTAATTGTCTTTCGCTCCATGATGTACCCATGCGGCAATTTTATTAATGTCGCAATCCTGAAGTTTCGGTGAGCCTGGCCCCTTGGGCATTTCGGGCGCACCGCCTTCATGCATTACGGCAGATAGTAAAGTGCCGTAAGTAAACTGCCCGTCTAATGCAAGCCCGGATATAGTTTCATAATCATACAGGTTAATAAAGCTCACATCGTTTCCCTCATAATGGCAGGGGCTACAATTTTCATCAAGTATTGCTTTTATATCAACACGATAGCTAACATTTGTGGTATCACAACTGTTATTTGCTGAAGGATATTGCTGATCGCCTTTATGGTAAACACAAGCCTGGATAAGTATTGTAAAAACTGTAAAAAAGGTTGCAGCAAAAACAATTTTCTTTAGCATTGAATATTATTAATTATTATACAGCAGATAGTTTACAAAATCATTTTATTATCATTCCTTCATTCAATATTACATCGCTTAAATAACCTGTGCAAATGCCTTTAAAAGTAATAGTACTTCCCTTATTAATTGCGCCGGGGTTTTGCTTAAAAGTGCAGTTAACACCAAATACAGGATCAGAAGACTGAAGATATACAACTGTTTGCCCGGCTTGGTTAGTTTTTACGTTTGACACTTTGCCCGTTACCTCAATAGCTTTATTCAAAAATTGCATGTTTGCTGTTTGTTCGTTATTAGTAAATGAATCAAAAATTGCAACTGCTGTTATATGAATTCCTTTTTCTTTTGCTACATCTCTTGCCGGTTTATTCCAGATGTAGTATGCATAAATTAAACCTGTGCCAATTATCAATACAGCTATTATTAGCAATGTTTTTTTCATGCCTGTCATTTGCAAAAATTTATATGTTTAAGCTTTGCTTAAAAATGAAACAGGTTCAATAAGTAATAACGTTGCCTGAACAGGGAAAAAAGGGAATTGAATAATCAGGCAGGCGGTGCTTATTTTATTAATAAGTAAATTATCAAATAATTATCTGTACAATACCTGGACCGTTTCAGTTGTTTTTTGCTCCAGTATAACTTGTTTATCATATGTAATTTTAGTAAGCAGTTCATTATTAAAATGACGTATGGTTAATAAGGATAAATCTTTTTCAACCTGTACATCAAAAATTTTACTGGCAGCGGCAGCAAGCTGTTCAATTTTTTCAGCACGATCATCCAAACATAACTGCAGGCTTATGGCACCGGTTTGTATCAGGTTTGGCTTGATGTTTAATTCGCCGAGCATTTTATATAGTTCACTCATTGGCTTCTCTCCTACAAACGAAAAATCCTGGCTGTGCAAATGAATTAATGCCTGTTTTTCTTTAATGATAACAACCGGCGGTAAATGTTTTATTTGTTTTTTAGAAATAATTGTTCCCGGCAGCGAAGGATCTAAAAAACATTTTACATGCAACGGAATTCCTTTGTTTTGCAAAGGCTTTATGGTTTTAGGATGAATAACCTGTGCACCGTAATATGCCATTTCAATTACTTCATCAAAGCTTAATTCAGGCATTAATTGCGCATCAGGAAATTGTTTTGGATCAGCACTCATTACACCTTCCACATCTTTCCATATAGTTTGGCTTTCTGCATTTAATAAGTTGGCAAATACAGCCGCCGTATAATCACTTCCTTCGCGGCCAAGTGTTGTGCTTTCATTCTCATCAGTGCTGCCGATGAAACCTTGGGTAAGAAGAATGTTTCCCGTTGTCTGTTGACCGTTGACCGTTGACAGTTCTTCAACTTTTTTTCCAGTATAGTCCCAGTCAATATTTGCATCACGAAAATTATCATCAGTACGGATTATATCCCTTACATCAATCCATTTATTCCTTATCCCTTCTTCATTTAAATAATAACTAACAATACATGTACTTAATAATTCGCCAACGCAAACAATTTGATCATAATAATAATCATATTCACGAACCGGTTTATCATGCAGCAGCCATTCTGCTTCAGTAAAAAAATTATTCAGCTGTTCAAAACAGGCATTGTAATGCGTAACCAATAAATATTTTGCAGTAGTCAGGTGTTGATTTTTTATCACGCCAAATAATTGCAATGCTTCCTCTTTATTGCCTGCATAAAACGCTTCAGCAACTTTTTCCAGCGCATTGGTAGTTTTACCCATTGCAGAAATTATTACAACAAGCTTTTCATCTTTA
This sequence comes from Bacteroidota bacterium, assembly GCA_013285855.1. GTDB lineage: Bacteria > Bacteroidota > Bacteroidia > Chitinophagales > Chitinophagaceae > Parafilimonas. The sequence goes on along the minus strand of JABDGW010000027.1, from coordinate 16,086 downwards.
TATAAAGAGAGAATATTTTTTACGTGTTGAATCCGCTCAACTGTATTTACACTTGCCCCACCGAATTTAAAAACCTTCATAATTGTTTTTTGAAACGGCGCAAAGATAATTGGTGATTTAGTTTATGGTTCATAGCGCTTAGCAAATAGTTAGTAAACAAATTAAACTATGATCCATGAACTATGGGCTATCAGCCATTCTCCTACATTTGCACACAAACGAATTGCTATATGGCTGTAAACAGGCGTGTACTTACGCTGGATGAATTCACTATCCAGGCATTCAGACAAATACCAAATGCTACCGGTGAATTAAGTGCTTTGCTTCGCGATATTGGGCTGGCGGCAAAACGCATTCATGTAGAAGTAAATAAAATTGGTTTGGTTGATATGCTTGGCGAAACCGGCGATGTAAATGTGCAGGGTGAAGAGGTGAAAAAAATGGATGTGTTTGCAAACAATCAATTGATCGGGGTTTTAAAACATGGCGTAAGCTGCGCCGGCATTGGCAGTGAAGAGCTGGATGATATTGTTGTGTTTGATGATGAGCTGAGCAATCAAAGCAAATATGTGGTAATGTTCGATCCGCTTGATGGCAGCGCTAATATTGATACCAATATTTCTATCGGGACAATTTTTGGTATTTATAAAAGAAAAACAGCAAAAGGAACGCCTTGTAGTCAGGATGATTTTTTACAACCTGGCATTGCACAGATTGCTGCCGGTTATGTTGTATATGGCTCATCAACAATGCTGGTATATGCAACAAGAAGAGGTGCAAATGGTTTTACTTTAGATACTGCTATTGGCGAATTTTGTTTAAGCCATCCTGATATTAAATGTCCTGATGATGGAAAAATTTATTCAGTGAATCACGGCAATTTTTTTAAGTATAAAAAGCCTGTGCAGGAATATATAACCTGTTGCCAAAAGAAAACAGAGAATGATGGTGGCCCTTATACTAACCGTTATATAGGAAGCATGGTGGCCGATGTGCACCGCACACTTATTAAAGGTGGAATTTTTATGTATCCCGGCACAAAAAACAAGCCTGCGGGAAAATTACGCTTAATGTATGAGTGCAATCCTTTTGCATTTATTGTTGAGGTTGCCGGTGGCAAAGCAAGCAACGGAAATGAACGTATTGTTGATATTCAACCAGAGCATCTTCACCAGCGAACACCTGTTTTTATCGGCAGTAAAAATATGGTGAATGAATGTTTATCTTACCTGTAATTCATTTACAATTTTAATTATTCGATCACTAAAATTCCTTACGAGATAATCATTTCTTCGCGCTAAACAACGTCCATGGATAAGCCATCATATTGTTTAAATATTTTGCCTGCCATGCATATTGCGGATGTGCTTTATAAAATGTTGCACCAATAAAATTTTCACCGCATGGATGACCCATGTGTGCCCAGAATTGCATATTCTTGGCTAAGTCTGCCGTTGTTACTTTGCTTTGAACAGCCCCCATTGGCCAATATGCAGGCTCATCCCACTCAGGGCAACCTTTCGGATCTTCATCAATGTGTCCGCAGATAACGCAACGATTGTTTTCTTTTTTACCTGCTGTTGCATCAACATGATCAGCTTCAATAATTTTTCCCGTTGAATCATCCAATTTTCCTTTCATGTCAACATTCACCAATTGCACCATTCTTAATTTTCTTGCATTGGGTGAAGTGGTATTATCATTTACATTAAACGTTGTTTCATCTTTTATAAGTTTCGGATCGCTTGCGAAATTAGAACCGATGATCGCTGTGTCTTTACTGCGCCAAACACGATAGTCTTTCAAGCCTAATTCAAACTTTGCCACTTCATTTTTTTTTGTATCACCGATCAGCCAGTCGTTGGCATATCCACCATTATTATCTTTCAAAAAAATATTTATCACATCATCAATACTGTTACTGTATTGTGCTGCTTTTCTTGCCCGCATAAACTCGGGTGTTTTGGTTGAATCAAAACCTATAAACTGAGTGATGGTTGTTTCTGTAATTAAAATGCCGTTATCATTTATTACAAAATCATCGCCGCTGTGAATAAAGCCGGGCATACAATCCATCATCATGTGGTGACCATGCTCCGGAACAATATCTGCAATTACATTCCAATGCTGACCAACAATATATTCCGTCCAGTTGTTATGACCGATAACAATTTTTCCATCTTTTGTATAGCTGCCTGTTGCAATAAATGCACTGCAATTTCCCGGCGCTTTATTTTTTGCGTTATCAAGCAAAGGCACATAGTAATATGCCAGTTCTTCCATTGCATTGTACGCCGTTAAATCAAGGCTGTCATAATTTTTATGTTGATCATGCAAACCCCCAACTATTCCATTGATCTCATCTTTATACTCACGATCCAGTTTATCCCACAAAAAATTTCTTGCTGCCTGGCGATAAAAACTCCAATCTCTTTTTGTATCATGAGCGAGATAGTAAGAAACAGCCTGAATGGAAGTGTCAATATCATTCGCTAATAAATAACCATGCTGGTAACCAATATCAGAGGGCGATCCTTCCAGATGCACATATATCCATCCGTTTTTATTTTCTCTTGATGCTTTTGCAAGAATATCTTTTTTGTCACCGGATGTTGCAGTTTTTGTTTTTAAAGATTGATTGCAGGAAAACAGGATTAGACTAAAAGCAATAACAAAAAATGATTTCATAAATGCAGTTTTCGTATGAAGTAGTTGCATAAATATAAGCACGCTGTTTAACAATAAAATCAAATTATATTATTGAGTATGATATTATATTTGCCGTGCTAACAATTGTTAGTATTAATTTATCAATAATGCTATTATGGAAACAACTATTGCTAAAAGGAAAAATCCCGTTCAACAAACAGATTTTCTTCCATTAGAAGGAACAGATTATGTGGAATTTTATGTTGGCAATGCAAAACAGGCAGCTCATTTTTATAAAACTGCTTTTGGCTTTCAAAGTCTTGCTTATGCAGGGCCTGAGACAGGTGTAAAAGATAAAGCGAGCTACGCAATAAGACAAAACAAACTCACTTTTGTTTTAACTACACCTTTAAAAAAAGATTCTGCAATTGCAGAACATATTCATAAACATGGTGATGGCGTAAAGGCGTTGGCATTGAGGGTAGATGATGCATACGATGCGTGGCATCAAACAACAAATCGCGGTGCAATAAGTTATATGCGGCCTGAAGTTTTGCATGATGAAGATGGTGAAGTGGCAGTAAGCGGTATTGAAACGTATGGCGACACAGTGCATTTATTTATTGAAAGAAAAAATTATAACGGCGCATTTATGCCGGGTTATAAAAAATGGGAAACAGAATACAATCCAACAGATACGGGATTACAATACGTTGATCATTGTGTAGGAAATGTTGGATGGAATCAAATGAATAAATGGGTGAAATTTTATGAAGATGTAATGGGTTTCAGAAATATTTTATCATTTGATGATGAAGATATCTCAACAGAATATTCTGCGTTGATGAGTAAGGTTATGAGCAATGGAAATGGTTATGTAAAATTTCCGATCAATGAACCGGCAGAAGGCAAGAAGAAATCTCAAGTGGAAGAATACCTTGAGTTTTATAATGGCGAAGGTGTGCAGCATGTTGCCTTAGCTACAAACAATATTGTTGAAACCGTAATGGATTTACAACAACGGGGCGTGGAATTTTTAAAAGTGCCTTCAACGTATTATGATGATCTGATTGATCGTGTTGGAAAGATTGATGAAGACATTGAGCCTTTAAAAGAATTAGGCATTTTAGTTGACCGTGATGACGAAGGTTATCTCCTACAAATATTTACAAAACCCGTTGAAGACCGCCCCACTTTATTCTTTGAAATTATTCAACGCAAAGGCGCAAAAAGTTTTGGCAAAGGAAATTTTAAAGCTTTATTTGAAGCGATAGAAAGAGAGCAAGGACTGCGAGGGAATTTATAAGCTGAATTTTTGTTGGTGAAATATTAACCAATAAAGTAATGATTTTAATATTCAAACCTATTAGCAATAAGTATTGAGATGTTAAGTTATAAATTTAATTACTGCTGTTATTATATAATCCATAAATCATCTCAGCTTTATTATATAAATGTTAGTTGGTGATATTGTAAAAAACATATAACCACCCATTGAAGTAATTATTTACAACAATGCGATAAGTTTATCTAAATTTGTTACGCATTAAACGCTAATCTATGCAGCCATCTACTAAAATAGCATGGCATTTTTTCTGTTATCGCCATCGTTATTTATTAAAGCAAATATTTGTTTTTACTTTCGGATTATGCCTCGGAAGGAATCTATCTGCACAAATAATTAACTCGGGAAATGTTTATATAGCAGGCCTGGTATATGCCAATACAGATTTTACAAATGCTTCATCAGCCGCGTATTTGAATAACGGGAATTTTTATCTTACTAAAAACTTTATTAATAACCAATCATCCCTGGCACAGGGCACCGGCACTACATCGTTTGTAGGACAAACGCTTCAAAAAATTAACGGAGCGCAGTCTCCGGCATTTTTTAATGCTTATTTAAATAATGCGGCAGGCGTACAAATGAATATAAACATAAGTATTGCCGGCATTATTTCGCCTGTTGCAGGAAGCCTTTATTTTAATGGGTATGCGTTAACGATGGGTGGAAAAATGGATAATGCTTACACAAACACAGCCGCATTTAATGTTACTTCAACATCAGATCTTAATATTACAGGTGATGCGGCTTCAGGCAATAAATTATATTTTGATCCTTCAGGCGATACGTTACACAATCTTACAATCATTTCAAATGCAACCGGTGTTTTAGGCAACGCTTTGAACATAACAGGCGGCAGCAAATTTGGAACAGTTACAGCTGACGGCAATTTAAACTCAGCAGGTTTTCTTACTTTAAAATCAAATGCCGGTGGTGATGCAAGAGTAGGTAAATCTGCGGGCAAAATAACCAACAATGCAACAGTGGAGAGATTTATACCGGCAAGAAGAGCATGGAGATTTCTTACAGTGCCTTTCAGCAGCAGTGCGCAGAGCATTAACCAGGCCTGGCAGGAAGGATATGCAAATACAAATCTGAATTGCCCACCGCAATATCCAGGCACGCCCGGTTATGCAACAGAGATCACATATAATGGCATGAACGGGTATGACCTCAACACAACTAATAATCCATCTATTAAAATATGGCAGAACAATACTTGGGTTGTTCCAGGTTCTACCTTGTCAGTAAAAATTACTGATTACGCTGGTTATTGCCTGTTTGTGCGCGGAGACAGAACGATTTGTTTAATTCAGACAACCTCGGCAATACCTGACAATACGGTATTAAGAGCCACAGGTATATTATATCAAACCGGCGTTAACTCTGTAACCAAAACTTATACAGGTGATTCAAAAGATTTTTTCTTTACCGGTAATCCTTATGCTTCTGCCATAGACCTTACAAATGTTATAAACGGAAGCAGGACCGCCAGTAATGGCTTTGACCTTAATAAGGTTTGGGTATGGGATCCAAAAATCGGCGGCGCTCATGGAGTTGGCAGTTATGTAACCTATAGTAATGGCATATGGGTTCCTTCGGGAGGAAGTTATCCTTTAGGTTCAAACAATCTTCCTTTTATTCAAAGCGGGCAGGCATTTATGGTTCAAACAAATACGAAAAGTGCCTCAATGCAGTTTAAGGAAGATGATAAAACGGCTACAGAATCCAATGTTTTTGGCAAGGTTTCACCTGGTGATAACACTACAGTTTATGCGAACCTGATGTTGCAGGACAGTGTAACACTGCTTGATGGTGTTGCAACAGTGTTTAATAACACGTTTTCATCTAACATAGATGCGAATGATGCAACGAAATTGTGGAATTTTAATGAGAACATCGCTTTGGTAAGAAATGATACTACGCTGGCAATAGAGTTCAGGCAAATACCCAGGCTTACCGATACATTATTTTATCGTTTATACCTGGCGCAACAACCGTATTCATTAAAAATATTTTTTGCTTTGCCTGATTATTTACCATTGCGTGCATGGCTGGCAGATAACTATCTGCACACTCAAACAGAAATAAATTTATCCGATACTACATTCTATAATTTTACGCCTAACCCTGATACAAACAGTTACCGCAATCGCTTTATGCTGATATTTGACCACCAGTTTAATGCAACACCTGTACCTGTAACCAAAATAACCAATCAAAAAAATCCTGGCGTAACAGGTAATGCTAACCATATTTCAATAACTGAAAAAGGCGTAAGCATAAATCCTAATCCCGTAAGCACAGGCGGTGATATAATGCTGCAGTTTATTAATATGGATAAAGGCCGTTATGAAATTACAATAAGCGACATTATGGATAAACCTGTAATAAAAACAGAGATCGGGCATAATGGCGGGGATAAAGTAAATTATGAGCTAAGATTAAATAAAAGTCAGGCATCGGGTGATTATATAGTTAGAATTACAAACGAAAACGGTTATGTATATATCACAAGATTGGTGATTGCTGATTAATAAGAAGGATAATAATTTACCTGCTGTTCGCAAGTTCAATAAGGATATTTCGGAACATATAAACTACAGCTACCATGAAAAACAAATTTTATTATTTGGCATTCCTGCTTTTAATACAAGTAACGGCAAAATCCCAAATGAAGATCGGAGATAATCCCACTAATCTTAACAACGCTTCTTTACTTGAACTGGAATCAACCAATAAAGGATTTGTGCTTCCGAGGGTTAGCCTGAACAATGTAGATTCATCAACCCCTTTACCTGCCAGTTTAATAACGGGAACAGTAGTGTTTAATACCAATGCTTCAACAACCGGTGGCAACGGGGTTGGCTTATATTTTTGGAATGGGAGTGCATGGGCAGCAGTTAGTCAAATTGCAAGTAGTACAGCATGGAGTTTAACCGGCAATTCCGGCACCAATTCTACTACCAATTTTCTTGGCACAACAGATAATATTGGTTTTCGTGTACGCACCAATAATATTCAAAGATTAGTAATAGATAGTTTAGGCGATGTGGCAATAGGCTCAGAAGCTTTTAATCCTGTTAACAGGGAACGCTTATTAGTTGACTATGGTATTACAACATCGCATACTGTGGCAAATTTTAAAGGAAACATCAACGATTATTTTCAGATCAATATACAAAACACTAATAGCGGCAGTAAAGCATCCAGCGATTATGTTGCCACAGCAGATGACGGCACTGATTCAACTTATTATATTGATATGGGAATAAACAGTTCTTCTTATAACCCAAGCCCTGAAAACTGGGGTAATTTTCATGATGCCTATCTATACAGTAATTCAAGAAATTTACTTATTGGTACTCAAACTCCTAATTCTGATGTCATCTTTCTTTTAGGCGGTGGCAGAATAAAAGATAACACAGTAATGCGCATAAACGGACCCAATGGAAATATCATTATCGGCAATGGGGATAACACAGATCTGCCAACCGGAAATACCATAAGAGGGCCAAATGGAAACGGCACTAATATTAAGGGTGGAAACTTAACATTGCGGGGTGGCTCGGGTACAGGTACTGCTGCAGGTGGCAACCTTAATTTATATGGCGGCAGCAGCGAATCCGGAGCTTCAGGTGCAATAAATATAACGGCTAATCCTTTAAACATTAGCGGTGTACAAGCAACTACATCTTTTATTACTGACAGTATTCTTACTATTTTTAATGGCGTTGTAAAGAAAGCACCTAATTCTTCTTTACCCGGTGCATCCTGGAGCTTAACAGGCAATAGCGGTACCAATGTTACTGGCAATTTTATAGGCACTACAGATTCAAGTGCGCTGGCATTTAGAGTTAACAACGTAAAAGCAGGAACCATAGGTCTTCTTACCTCAGGTTCTATTGCTTTGGGCGCAAATGCAACAACCTCAGGAAGTAATACAACGGCTATAGGTGCAAATGCAGTAGCCTCGGCAATTAACACAACGGCTTTAGGCGCATCAGCAGGTGCAAAAAAAAGCGGGGCTGTGGCTTTGGGTAATAGTACATTGTCACTTGATTTAAATACTATTGCTATCGGTCAATCTGCCGCTGCCTCAGGAACTCAGGCAATTGCATTAGGAGCCGGTGCAAGTGCGACCAAAAGTAATTCAATAGTTATAGGGCAATCTTCAACAGCCGCAGGTATCAATTCAATAGTGCTTGGAGACAGTTCAACTGTATCAGGAGATAGTTCAACTGCTATAGGCAATAACATAAATGTTACTCAACGCAATGTGCTTATTTTGGGCAACAGCTTTAAAAAAATTGGTATTGGTACAACCGCCCCTACTTACAAACTACAAGTAATGGACATAAGAGACCCATTATTTCTCGGTGGCGTGCAGGCAACTTCAGCTTTTACTACTGACAGCATTCTTACTATTTTTAATGGCGTGGTTAAAAAAGCGCCTTACTCTTCATTAACCGGCTCATTTTCGGCGACTGCTCCTTTAACTTATAATAGCACTACAGGTGTTATTGCAATTAATAAAGCAACTACCACCACTGATGGTTACCTGTCTTCAACAGACTGGAATGTGTTTAATAATAAAGTAGGCAGTATTACATTAGGTACACCAGATTTGATTTATAATAATCCGGTTAGTTTTTCAGTTACTAATGGAATAGCTACAGGAGCTTTATCATTTAAAACGCAGACTGCTAATAAAGTTTTTGCAGGACCAGCAAGCGGTGCTAATGCAACACCTACTTTTCGTGCCTTAGTGGCAGCAGATATTCCTTCTCTTGCGGCAAACTATATTCAAAACCAAACTACACTACAGGCTTCTTCCAACTTCAATATCAGCGGCAGTGGAACTATTGGGTCCGCTTTAAGTGTAACAGGTACTTCAACACTTACAGGAGCTGTTACTTCAAAAGCCGGAATAATCAATACCGGTTCAATTACAAGTAGCGGAGGCATCCTTAGTGTTACTCAAACCAATCCGCTTTACTTATCCGGTGTTCAGCCTACTTCCTCTTTTACTACTGATAGCATTCTCGCAATTTTTAATGGTGTAGTTAAAAAAACACCTTATTCTTCTTTGCCGGGCGGTGGCGGTGGCGGTGGCTGGTCACTAACAGGCAACAGCGGTACAAATGCCTCAAACTTTATAGGTACGCTTGATAATGTTGGTTTTAGGGTGCGTACTAATAATATTCAACGATTATTGATAGATAGCCTGGGCAATGTAAACATACAAGCCCAAAGTGTTAAAGCCAAACTTGACACAGGCGGCAGCTTTTTAATATTAAACCATGGCAAACCAGGGGTAGACGAATTAGTTAAGCTACAAATTCGGGAAACCGGAGAAGTAAACTGGTATTTAGACGGAGAAGACCTTTTTATGCGGGATGGTTTCTTTGACGCTTTCGGGAACGGAACACTTTATAAATATGACTTCATGCATATTGATGGTGCAACCGGCCGTATTGGGTTTAATATTTTAAATGGTTATTCAGATGGAAGCGCAGGTGGTGAAACAAATTTACCGTTAACCAGTTCTATAACCCTACTGGGTAGTATTGCTACTAAAGTAAGGTTACTGGATGGAAGTGCTAATTATGTGATTCAGCAGGATGATCACATCATGATCATTGACAAGGCTGATAATACTAATACTGATATGATATTGTCTCCCGTGGCCACCTCTCGCGGCAGAGAGTATATATTTAAAAGAAACAATAGTGGTGATGGTAAAATTATTGTGAAGCCTGATCCGGGAGAAAAATTAAACGGAATCGTAGATGGTTCAGTTACTTTAGGTAAGGATAATTCAACTCTTGAAGTAGTTTGTGGGCCTGATAGTTGGTGGGTGATTTCTGAAATCTCGACGACAACTTTACGCAGTTTTTCAGCTACCGCTCCTTTAACTTATAATAACACTACCGGTGTTTTTGCAATCAATAAAGCAACTGCCACCACGGATGGTTATCTATCTTTAACAGACTGGAATACGTTTAAAAATAAAATCCAGGACATTACATTAAATACACCTGGAGTAGCTTTTCAGCCGGTTGTTTTCACAGTTAATGCAGGTGTTGCCACGGGGACTTTGTCATTCAACACGACAAAGGCAAATACGGTTTTGGCGGGGCCTACCAGCGGCGCCGACGCAATACCCACTTTTCGTGCTTTGACAGCAGCGGATCTTCCTTCCGGATCCGGAAGCTACATTCAAAACCAAACCACACCACAGGCTTTATCCAATTTTAATATCAGCGGCAATGGAACTATCGGAACCAATTTAACCGTAACCGGTACCTCAGATATGAAGGGGATACTTCGCTTAAGCGGTTCTGCTTCAGGTTATGTTGGCTTTCAATCCCCCGCGGCAGCAGGTGCAACTATCTATACTTTGCCAGGCACTGACGGAACAAACGGACAGGTGTTAACTACCAGTGGATCCGGGAGCTTAAGTTGGACTAGTGTAGCGGGTGGTGGCGGCGGCAACAGTTGGTTAATAACAGGTAATAACAACGTAAATTCATCAAACTTTTTGGGTACTACAGATCCTAATGTGCCTCTTATATTTAAAGTAGGTGGGGTACAGGCTGGTTATTTAGGTATCACTTCTTCAGGAATTACTACGTTTGGAATAGGTGCTACTGCAGGAGGCCAGCAATCAACAGCCTTAGGTGCCGGCGCAACGGCCAGCCAGCAAACTTCTTTAGCTGTAGGCTATAATGCCAATGCCAGCTCGCAAAATGCTATAGCCATCGGCAACAATAGCAACTCAAGTATTACCGGTGGAATTGCTATGGGCTCGGGGGCAACTGCATCTTCGCAAAATGGCATTGCCATTGGCGCAGGTGCCCAGGCCACAACAAGCCTTAATACGTTAGCTATAGGTACAAACGCTAAGGCCACAGCGCAAAACGCAACAGCATTTGGTTATAATGCTTTGGCTTCGACTATTGGTGGAAATGCTTTTGGTAATTTATCTAATGCATCAGGAACAAATAGCCTTGCTGTTGGCAATTCTACAACAGCTTCGGGAAGCAATTCAATTTCGATTGGCGATCAATCAATAGCCGCAGGAACCAGCCCAATTATATTAGGGTACAATTCATCTACGGCTGCAGGAACAAGCAACTCAATTGTATTGGGAACCGGTTCAACTATTACAAATAACGCCAGTAGTACAATACTTATAGGCGATGGCTTAACCACCTCCCAATCCAATGTGCTTATTTTAGGTAATAGCTCCAAAACCGTTGGCATTAGTACAACCACGCCAAATGCCAATGCAAAGCTTGATGTGAACGGACCTTTTAAATTAGGGGCTTTAGGTACTGTGATAGGTAATATTGTTAAAACTACCGCCACTAACTTAACTCCTATTTTGGTTGACAAGAATGGTGCTGCAACTTTAACATTATCAGGAATAGGTTTAGCAATCGGCGCAACGGTAATTGTAAATCCGCGTGTTGGCAACCCAACAATACCACTTCCTGTTGCTATTGCCTACGCTTTTGTAAGTGCTGCGAATACCGTTAAAATTAATTTTATTACTAATGATAATAGTTCACAAACTATTCCGGCAAACACAACATTTGACATTACTATTATTCAGTAAAGCACGTACAGATGATAAAATAAACAAGCTGGTGTATACGCTGTACAACTTAACCGAAGAAGAAATAAAGATTGTAGAGAGTGCATAACACATAAAATAAACCGCATCCCGATAGTATTAAGAATACCTTGCGATCATAAATCTATGTAATGACCAGTAAATTTAAAGTAGGAGACAGAGTTGCTTTGAAAACAGGCAGCCGTGAAATGACCATAGCGAGTAAAGTATTTTCGAATACAGCACCAGGTATTATTACTATTGTAAACAAGTATGAATGTGAATGGAACTTTGACAACAAAAAGCAAAAGGCTGTATTTATAGAAGATGTTCTTATATTACTCTCCCCAAACTTATAGGGCTTTTCCTGTTCAGGCTTAATTCCACTTCATTCTATACAGAACCAATTTCATTCTATACAGAATCAACTTCATTCTATACAGAATCAACTTCATTCTATACAGAACCAACTTCATTCTATGCAGAATCAACTCCGTTCTACCCAGAATCAACTCCGTTCTACCCAGAACTAACTTCATTCTATACAGAACCAGCTTCATTCTATACAGAACCAGCTTCATTCTATACAGAACCAGCCTTTATCCCGGCATAGTGCAATAAAAACGGGCATTTTCATGCGTTTTTCGAAAAATTTTTAAATTGGTTTGGTCAAAATGTTAAAATATTTAACTTTATTATCCTAGACATTTTTCATCACTAAAAACCGCTTATTATGCCAAAACCCATCGTTGTTTTAATGACGTGGATTCACCAGAATCCGCTGGACATGGCTGCTCTCGCAACAGGAGTAGCCCAAAAGCTTTCCCAAAATAGCGCCATGTTTCCATCGCCGCCCGTTACCCCTTCAGATCTGTCTGCCGCCGCCAATGCAGTTACGGCTGCTTATGCCAATCGGATGAATGGCCCGGCAGCCAAAACCGCGCTTGACCAGGCAGATGCAGAACTGGATGAAATACTGCACATTGAAGCTGCCTATGTGAACACAATTGCCAATGGCGACAAAGCCACTATTGAGATCAGCGGCTTTACTGCCACCAGCGATAGCCGCAAACCAGCCACAGTGCCTGATACGCCGGATGCGCCTAAAATTTCCGGAAATGCCTCAGCATTGCACCTGGAAACAAATAATAGCTCAGCAGACAGTTTTTGCTGGCTGATATTTACTGACACGCCGGTAACACCATCAGTATCGGGCACGCATATTACGCTGCCCGCTGCACCGGTAATTGTTATTCCGAACGGTCATTTTAGAGAAGACCTGTTAAATGTCATACCTGCAGGCGCAAAAATAGCTGTGCAGGTGCTGGCGCAAAACACAGCGGGTAAAAGTGGTTTTAGCCCGCTGGTAACCTTTATGGTAGGCAGTTAAAATAGGTATGCTTACGGTAAAATTAAAGCCGCTGTGCGCAATGCGCAGCGGCTTTTGTATTGGTATTGTTAAACACGCAACTTTTATTTCCTTACCTGACGCTATGCGCCTTCGCCGGAAAGACGTGCAGAGTGGTTTATTAATTCTATGAAATTTATAAGCAAGCATAAAACCACAACCCTGTTTCCGTCATGCCCAACTTGATTGGGCATCTCATTCTTAAAATGCACAGAATTTAATTATGAGATTCCCGCCTTCGCGGGAAAGACGTGCAGAGTGGTTTATTTAAATTCTATAAAATTTACAAGCAAAGCATAAAACCACAACCCCGTTTCCGTCATGCCCAACTTGATTGGGCATCTCATTCTTAAAATGCACAGAATTTAATTATGAGATTCCAGCCTTCGCGGGAAAGACGTGCAGAGTGGTTTATTTAAATTCTATGAAATTTATAAGCAAGCATAAAACCACAACCCCGTTTCCGTCATGCCCAACCTGATTGCGGGAAAGACGTGCAGAGTGGTTTATTTAAATTCTATAAAATTTACAAGCAAAGCATAAAACCACAACCCCGTTTCCGTCATGCCCAACTTGATTGGGCATCTCATTCTTAAAATGCACAGAATTTAATTATGAGATTCCAGCCTTCGCGGGAAAGACGTGCAGAGTGGTTTATTAATTCTATGAAATTTATATTCTTGTTACAAAAAACCTCAATTATTTTACTGCCATTAATGTATCGTTTGGCGTAAACAATTTTGCAGCCATTGCTGAATCATGTTTATAAATATCGTTGCGGAAATTAAGCTTGCCATTTGCATCAACAAAAGCAGTGTAATAGCTTATCATTACCGGGATAGGGTTTTTAAGTGTAACCCATTTTTCCTTATCAAGATTCATTAAGCTATCAATTTTATGGCTGCTGTAGGTAGTTGTATCATCGCGCAGCAAATACATGGCTAATTTTTTGGGCTGGCTTAAACGTATGCAACCGTGGCTTAAATTACGGTTAGACGCATTGAATGCACCGTGATTATTTGTATCATGAAAATAAATATCAAAATTATTAGGGAACAAAAATTTCACTCTGCCCAAAGCATTATCATCACCGGGTAACTGGCGTATTGCAGGAATGCCTTTACCCTGCGTGCCATAGACCTCCATGTGGTGACTGGCGAGATAATTTTTATTACGTTCAATGCCAGGCAAAATTTCTTTTTTAATAATGCTTGGCGGAATATTCCAATACGGGCTGAAAACGATGTACTTTAAATTACCTGTAAATATTACAGTTCCTGTTGCAGCCGCGCCAACTACAACATCCATATCAAATTGCAGTTTGCCGCTATTATACACATACATTTTATATTCAGGAATGTTTACAATAATTGAAGCGCTGTCATTCATCTGCGGCATCCAACGAAGGCGCTCAAGATTTACCATGATCTGTTCAATTCTTTTTGCCGGCGGAACATTTAATTGTTTAATAAAAGTTTTTCCTATTACACCATCGGGCTTCATGCCCATACGTGCCTGGAAATTTTTTGCCGCATTTACAAGTGAAGAATCAAATACATCAGTGGTGTCATTTTCCGCTAAATCACCTAAAGCAAACAACCTTTGTTTTATTGTTGGTATAATAGAAGCGCCACTGCCTTTATGCAAAGATTTTTCCGGGTAAGCAATAGAATCCCAATTTATGGATTCGTCTATTTTACGATAAGCAGGCAAATAATCAAGCAATCTTTTATACGAATCGCTCAATGGCAGATCTGTATTTTTAATGTCTGATTTATTGGCAATAAGCGAATCAAGCAAAACAGATAAATCAAGTTTTTTTCTTGGAATAAACCAGCCGAGCTCTTCAATATTTATATCTGCGCCTTTATATACTTTGGAAGCATATAAAAAAAACTGGCCTGTAAGTTTTAATTCTGTTTCGGTTATATCCGGTGTAATTTTAGTAACCGCATTTGAAGTGTCCGTTTTAAAAGAATCTACCTGTGCAGCAAGATTTTTATTGTATAAGGAGCTATCGTTATAAACGTTTACTGCATTACCTACAAGGTTTATAAAGTTATAAGCCTGTTCAATCATGCCGCTGGTGTCAAACCAGGCACACTGGTAATTGCGCACCTTATAAAAATCACCATATTGCTGCCGGAATTTTTCATATTCAGGGTGTTTTGTAAGAAATATGTTGATGGCATTGCTATCGATAAATAAGTTATTAAACGAGGTTTTTTTATTAATGCTTTGATCAGCCTGAACTTCTTTATTATTATTTTTTAAAGGATTGTTCCTGCAGGAAAAACTAAAAATAACCAGGGTAAATAAGCAGTAGAAAATTTTATGCATGTATTAATCTTAATAAAAGGCTTGTTTAAAATAATGTTATTAAACCAGTGCTATATCGAAATTTACTAACTGAACAAATTCCTGCAGCCTTGCATCAATATCATCTTTTGTAATTTCTTTTAAACGCTGTACGCCAAATTTTTCAACACAAAAACTTGCCATTGCAGAACCTACAATAATTGCTGTTTTCATATTTTCAAAAGAGGTATTTTCTGTTTTTGCAATGTGCCCGATAAAACCACCTGCAAAAGTATCGCCGGCCCCGGTTGGGTCGAACACATCTTCCAATGGTAATGCCGGAGCAAAAAATACATTATCGCCATTGAACAATAAAGCGCCATGTTCGCCCTTTTTCACAATTAAAAATTTTGGACCCATCTTTAAAATTTTCTTTGCCGCTTTTACCAGCGAAAATTCACCGCTTATTTGTCTTGCTTCACTATCATTTACCAATAAAACATCAACCATTGTAAAAACTTTTTTCAAATCTTCCCACGCAGTTTCAATCCAGAAATTCATAGTATCCATCACAATCAGCTTAGGTCTTTTTTTAAACTGCTCAATTACCTTTTGCTGAATGGCAGGCACAAGGTTTCCAAGCATTAAAAATTCAGAGCCCTGGAAATTGTTAGGCACCTGCGGATCAAAATCTGCCAACACATTAAGATCTGTTACAAGTGTATCACGCGTATTCATATCCAAATGGTAACGCCCACTCCAAAA
>JABDGW010000026.1 GCA_013285855.1 Bacteroidota bacterium | reverse complement strand
AAAAAAGCACAAAACGCTGAAACCCGCTGCCAGTAAAGATTTTACGCTTCTTAATGCCATATCCCGCTCTTAAATTTTGCGCAAATATACAGGGATGCAACTAAATAATAAAACGATATTGGAAAGATATCTCAGTAGATATTTCAACTGAGTTTATAATTATTTTTTTGAATTAGTTCTTATTATAAAAGGTCAAAAGAATAAAATTCATCATTAAAATTTTTTGGTAGCTAATTTGCTAATATTCGTATAAAATAATATTATGCAATGGAGAGGACGCCGTGAAAGCGGTAATATCGAAGATCGCCGCGGCATTACAGGCGGCCATGTTGCGTTTGGCGGAATTGGCGGTTTAATCATTGCCGCCATTGTCTATTTTTTAGGTGGCAATCCTAACCAGGTTTTACAGCAATCGCCTTCTGATCAATCAACACAAAACAGCTATGCTGATAATACCAATGACACATTAAAAGATTATGTGGGCGTTGTGCTTGCAGATACCGAGGATATTTGGGATTCTTTGTTCAATAGCATGCATAAACAATATACAGATCCTAAACTTGTTTTATTCAGTGGTGAGACGCAGGCAGGATGCGGTTATGCAAGTGCTGCAACCGGACCATTTTATTGTCCCACAGATCAAAAAGTTTATATAGACCTTTCTTTTTTTAATGAATTAACTAACCGCTTTGGTGCATCAAACGGAGATTTTGCAATGGCTTATGTAGTAGCGCATGAAGTTGGGCATCATGTACAAAATCTTTTGGGCATCACAGACCAGGTTGATGCTATGCATGCTAAAATGAGCAATGAAGCATATAATAAAATAAGTGTAAAACTTGAACTGCAGGCAGATTTTTTTGCCGGTGTGTGGGCACACTATGATCAGAAAATGAAACACGTTTTAGATGCCGGAGATATTGACGAGGCATTAAGTGCAGCCAACGCCGTTGGCGATGATCGTTTACAAAAAGAAACACAGGGCCGTGTAATGCCTGACGCATTTACACATGGCACATCTGCACAAAGAATGTATTGGTTTAAGAAAGGATATACGACGGGCGACATTAGCCAGGGAGATACATTTAATGATGCCAGTTTAAATTAAGAAAGGCTAATTATTTATTCTATAAATTTTATTGCAGCAATGGCTAAAAGCCAATACTTATACCTGCGAAATAATTTCGTTGTGGTGCCGGGTTAAAATATCTTCCGCCTGCGGCATTAAGATCATTACCTAAACTATAAGTTTCATTTAAAAGATTATCGGCGCCAAAAAAAATATCAAGCACTATTTTATTCAATTGCTTTTTATATCCAATTTTTAATTGCAATAATTTATAGCCGTCAGCATATACATCATTTGCGTCTGTTAAAGGAATGGAAGAAGTGTAATTAAAATTCGCCGTTAGATAAATACTAGGCTTTGTATAAACATCAAGCGTTGTTACATTCACATTTTTTGGAACGCCGGTTAAATGATTGCCCGAATAATTTTTTACACCTGAAATATAGTTATTGAATATGTAGGGCTGATATGCAAAACTGTTGGCAAGTGTAAGGCTTTTTATAAATTGATGATCATTTCTTATTAAATATATATTGAACCAAATCTCTAATCCATTTTGTTTTGTACCGCCTGCGTTTGTAAAATAACCTGCTCCTGTGCTGTCTGTTTGCTGCACAATTGCATGTTGTAAATTAAACGAATAAACAGATGCATCAAACTTAAAACGGTTATGTAGGGCAGTGCCTTTTATACCGCCTTCAATGTTCCATCCGTATTCAGGCTGCAGGTCATAAAACTGGTTGGTTGATGGACGAACTTCAGCTAGTGTTGGCGGCGAAAATCCCTTGGAAACTATGCCATATAAAGAAACAGTTTTATTAATATTATACAACAAACTAAATCTTGGTGCGATTAAAATATTAGTGTTTTGATGTTGCCAGTAATTATATATAGAATCAGAAACGCGGTTATATTTTAATAACTGCTGATTAGCGCTTATACCAGCCTGAGCTGTTAATTTATCAAACTGAACGTTAAACTGTGTAAACAAAAAATATTGGGCAACATGCACTTCATCATCATACATTAAACTGCCTGGTTTGCCGCTGTTGTTTGTATAATTATTTATGTGAGATATATTTTGCTGCCATTCTGCACCGGTAAGCCATTTTACTTTCAGGCAATTCATTTCAAATACAGTTCTTGCTCCGTAATTTAATTCTTTACGATGCTCATAATTTGTAATAAAAGGATTTTTAAAATCTGTATGATTAATAGTAGCAGACGTTGTGTTGCTCCAGCCTCTTCCAAAATTTGAATGCAAACTAAAACCAGCAAACCCTGTTTTGTTATATACGCCTGCATTTTGTTCAACTGCACCGGGTAAAGTTGCAGTAGGTTGTCTTGCTAATGTTGGCAAAGAATCCATTTGTTGTTTGGTGATTCCGCCGGGGGTTTCATAATATAAATTAGTATAAAACAGCAAAGCAGACAATGTTTCTTTATTGCTTATGTTCCAATTTAAATCACCTTGTATTGCATCTTTACGCATTGCACTTTGCTGGCGATAGCCATCATTTTGATAATGGCTTTGCTGCAAACTGAAACAAAGATTTTTTGTCTGATGATTATAATTGATTTGCTCATTAAACAAACTATAAGAACCCTTCTCAATGTTTGCGCTGATTTTGTTATTCCCTTTAGGACTGGAGTATGGATTACTTTTTAGCAGAACCGCGCCACCGGTATTTGCTCCGTACATACTGCTTGCCGGGCCTTTAATAATTTCTATTGATGAAAGCTGGCTGATATCAACAAGATTTAAATAAGTATTACCGCCGGCATCTGTAAGCGGGATATCATTCCAGTACACTTTTATATTTCTAACACCAAAAGGGGAACGCAATAAACTACCGCGGATAGATAAACGATAACTGCCCGGACTGCGTTCTTCCATTCTTACACCAGCAACTGTATTGAAAACAGGAACCAATGTTTTATTATCGAAACGTTGTAATTGATTTTTGTTGATGAGTACAATTGCAGCAGGTGCATCTTTCCAGTTTCTGGTGCCGCCAAATGCAATTACAGTAACTGTTTCAAGCGTTGCGGTATCGTTGAAGTTTTTAGTTGAATCAGTTTGGCCTAAGAGTTTAAAAGAGAAAAAAAGTAAAAACGATAAGGCTTTTAATTTTTTGTAAAAAGCTGTAGAATTTGAAACCAAAGCTGCTATGAAAACATACAGTAGAAGTGTTGCGACGCAAGAAACGATGCCATAAAAAACTATTGCTGGTATCATAAAAAAGTTCATAGCTTATAGTTCATTGTTCATGGCTGAAAATGTTTTACTATGAACTATTTGCCATGAACTAAATACTACTTTTTCATATACATCACTTCCTTCACAAGATTTACTGTGCGGGGAACATCAGGAAGATATGCAGCAACAAGATTAGGTGCGTAGTGCATGGGCGCATCTGCGCTGGTAATGCGGCGCACCGGTGCATCAAGATAATCGAAGCCTTCTTTTTGTATGCGGTAAGCAAGCTCGCTGGCAACTCCGCACATCGGCCATTCTTCTGCAACAATTACTAAACGGTTGGTTTTCTTTACACTTTCCAAAACGGTCATCCAATCTAATGGGCGAATGGTGCGCAGATCAATTACCTCTGCGTTTACATTTTCTTTTTCCAGTTCAGCGGCAGCGCTTAAAGCCACTTTCATCAGTTTATTAAATGAAACTATCGTTACATCAGAGCCTTCTTTTTTTACATCAGCCTTGCCCAATTCAATATAATATTCTTCTTCAGGTACTTCACTTTTATCGCCATACATCACTTCACTTTCCATAAAAATTACCGGGTCTTCTTCATAGCGGATTGCCTGTTTTAATAAGCCTTTTCCATCATAACCATTAGAAACCGAAACCACTTTTAAGCCCGGAATATTTGCATACATATTTTCAAAAGCAGTTGAGTGTTGAGCACCTAACTGGCCGGCGCTTCCGTTTGGCCCGCGCAAAACAATGGGGCAGCCAAGTTGCCCGCCACTCATGGCAAGCATTTTTGAAGCTGTATTTAAAATCGAATCAAGTGCAAGCACAGCAAAATTCCATGTCATATATTCAATTACAGGGCGCAGGCCATTTTGTGCAGCACCAACGCCAATGCCTGTGAAGCCTAATTCAGAAATGGGCGTATCAATTACACGCTTTGGGCCAAATTCTGCAAGCATACCCTGGCTTACTTTATAAGCGCCATTGTATTCAGCAACCTCTTCACCCATTAAAAACACACGGTCATCTCTTCTCATTTCTTCGTTCATGGCTTCACGTAAAGCTTCGCGAAAAGCAATTTGTCGCATAAGTAATTTTTAGCGCGGCAAAAATAATGTTTAAAAATTTAAGGTTTGAAGTTTAATGTTTAAGGGTTTGAATGTTTTATTGTTTCAATGTTTTTATGACCATTCTTTTACAAGTTGCAAATTGCTTTGCATTTAGTTTTGCACGAAACTTTTAAAAATGTTTTCTCATCAAACCATAAAAAAAATTATAGCATGCTTAATGTTGATGACTTGTATAAAAATTACAAAAGCACAAAACAGTGATACATTAATTTTTCCCGAGGAAAAGCATTTTAAAAATATTCAGCAGCTAACATTTAATGGCGATAATGCAGAAGCATACTGGAGCTTTGATGATAAGCAAATTATTTTTCAGCGGAAGAATGAAAAAGAAAATATTATGTGCGACAGGATGTTTATCGGCAACATTCCGCAACATGAAGAAACATTTCAATTTAAACAATTAAGCAGCGGCAAAGGCAGAACAACCTGCGGCTATTTTTTGCCGGGCGGGAAACAAGTAATTTATGCATCAACATATTTGGGTGGTGATAGTTGTCCGCCAATTCCTGATCGTTCAAAATATAACAACCGTTATCTCTGGCCTATTTATAACAGTTATGATATTTTTTTAGCCGATACTTCCGGCAAAATAATTAAGCAGCTTACCAAAACAAAAGGTTATGATGCAGAAGGGACTCTATCGCCTGATGGGAAAAAAATGATATTTACTTCTGTACGTAATGGTGATCTGGATTTGTATGTAATGGATTTGAAAACAGAAAAAGTTACACAAATAACAAATGAATTGGGTTATGATGGCGGTGCATGGTTTAGTGCAGATGGAAAAAAAATTGTGTGGCGTGCAAGCAGGCCAAAAACTGCTGAAGAGATTGCAGATTATAAAGATCTTTTATCAAAAGGATTAGTGGCACCAACACAAATGGAAGTGTTCATTGCCAATGCTGATGGCAGCAATGCAAAACAAATAACGCATTTAAAACAAGCCAACTGGGCCCCGAATTTTACACCTGATGGAAAGCATATTATTTTTTGCAGCAATTATGAATATGCACATGGTTTCCCTTTCAATATGTACCTGATAAATTTAGATGGAAGCGGGCTTGAAAAAGTTTCGCACAACAAAGGCTTTGATGCTTTCCCCATGTTTAGTTATGATGGAAAGAGGATCATGTTCTCATCAAACAGAAACAGCGGCGGTGGTTATGACATCAATTTATTTATGGCAGACTGGGTGGAATAGTTTGAACTTGTATGTTCTAAGTTTTAAGTTCTGTGTTTTGCGTTCTATGTTCACTATTCATTGTAATACTTATTTTTGATAACCAAATACTAAATCATCATGTACACTTTTTTACTTGGCACTCATAATTTACTGCGCTGGATAATATTGCTGTTACTCGTTGTAAATCTTGCAAGGCATTTTACAGCTATAAACCGCCCGTTTGTAAGTATTGATAAAAAACTTGGTTTATGGCTGATGATCTTTGCGCACATACAACTATTACTTGGTTTATACGAATGGTTTGCAGGCGCATGGGGATTTAAAAATATTGAAAATAATGGAATGGCGCAGGTAATGCAAAATGATACGGCACGTTTTTTTGCTATAGAACATACAATAAGTATGATAATTGCAATTGCATTGATAACATTTGCACGAGGCATTTACCGCAAACAACTTACTGACGGTAAAAAACACCGCCGCTGCATCTTGCTATATTCGCTTGCACTTTTAATAATACTGGCTATGATTCCATGGCCGGGCATGGACCAGATTGGAAGAAGTTTAATCCCGAATTTTGGAAAAGTGTAGCCATATATTATCAATGGTATCGTCATTATTAATTGTTTTTTTAAATCCTCTGCGGTGTATTCTTTTTAATTTAAATTCTTTATTAAGAAGACGAAGACAACAGGAAAATATCAGTTACAATCATTCATCTTTTTGAGTGGGTGTATGACAACGCTTTTTCCATTCTTCGCGAAATTTTACTCTTTCTTCATCGCTCATATTCATCCATTTTTGTCGCCATTGCGGGTTGCCGCGCCACATGTGCGGTTTGGAATTATGTCTTCTTCTGAATCCAAAAAATAATATTCTGCATAAAACAAATAAACCAATGGCCTGCCAGTAGGTTATGCGTTCTGCATGTAATACTGCAGGAAAAATAAAGTTCCATAAAAGCATTACCACATAACCCAGCAGAAATATTGCTGCGATGATAATGAAGGGCCATTCAAAGAATAATCTTTTTCTTTTACGATACATAACGCAT
This sequence comes from Bacteroidota bacterium, assembly GCA_013285855.1. Taxonomy (GTDB): domain Bacteria; phylum Bacteroidota; class Bacteroidia; order Chitinophagales; family Chitinophagaceae; genus Parafilimonas. The sequence continues at coordinate 30,465 of JABDGW010000026.1, read as the reverse complement.
AGTTTAGTAATTCATAAATTCATTATACAAATCTTCAAGGCGTTTACGCAGGTGTTGTACTGCATAATGCTTTCTTGAAATAACGGTCTTTATTTTTTCGCCCTGCATGTCTGCAATTTGCTGCAGCGTTTTATCTTCCATTTCATTCAATATAAAAACCTCGCGCTGGTTTTGCGGCAATTCTTCCAAAGCATCAAATAAAGTTTCCCAAAATAGCTGCTGCAGTTCTTTATCTTCAATATTACCTGCTTCAGATAAAAAAATATTTTCAATGCTTAATTCTTCTTCTTCATTAATATAATCATCCAGTCTTTCATTTTTCTTTTTGCGATAACTATCTGTTATTTTATTTCTTGCCACACGATGCAGCCATCCGCTCATACTTTCAATTTCTTCCGGCGCAGTTTGATTGCTTAACTGGTACCAAACATCCTGCAGAATATCTTCTGCATCTTCAGTTTCAGCAACACGGCTGCGTATGAAACCAAACAGTTGCCTGCTATACGATTTTATAGTTTGAATAATATTGTTTTCTCCTGCAGCCATCTCAGCCATATAACGTCTTTCTGTTTTTGAAGACGATGGAAAGATGAAATTACTTTAACCAATGTTGTTGCAGTGCTTATTGCACCACTAAATTTACGTCGCATGATTCGCCGCCAAGTGGTGCAGGTCCGATAATTTGAGGAACGAATGCAAATGTGCCGGAAGTAAGAGGAGTACCATAACCATTTAATATTACGCTTTGCAAACCTATTGATGCAAATGTGCCGGAATTTTGAAACATAATTCCATTAACTGTGCCTGTGGAAATAGTATAATTGCCCGGTATAGTTGCATATGCAGTTATTGTTATTGTGTTAGAAATGTTAAGCGGCGTACCAGCAATATAATTACCCTGGATTGATTGAGGCGTGCAAAGAAATTGTGAACCTGCAGTACCGGATTGAAGTACATATGTAGCCAAAGGATCAGGGCTTATTACCTGCAGCGAAAAAGTACACTGTGAAGAAGGTGTATTCAAATGAAAATAAAAAAGACCAGGAGAGTTTGGCGTTCCGCTGCCGGTTAAAGTAACCTGCTGGTCACCAGTTGTTGTAAATCTTCCCGAAGCAGAAAAGCTTATTCCATCAACCGTATCGGTTGTTATACTGTAATCGCCGGTTGATATAACAGTAACGTTTATTATCACAATATTTGAAGCTGAAAGCGCTTTTAATGCCATAAAAGTGCCATTATATTTAGGGGTTGTACAATCATTGGGTGAGCCGGAAAGCACATAATCTGCGGGCGGCTGGTTTATTACGGCCACTGAAAAATGACAGCCAGTGCCGCCTGGAATTGTAAATGTAAAAACCCCTGCAGAATCCGGTGTTCCTGTACAATGTAATACAATAGTTTGAAAACCTGTATCTGTAAAAGTTCCCGCAGATGAAAAAGAAATACCATCGGCAGCACCGGTAGTAATACTATAATTCCCTGTTGTGCTTACCTCTGCATTTACTTCAACTGTATTACCTGAATCAGTTCCTATTCCTATATAATAACTTCCGTTTACTTTAAATTCTGTGCATTCATCAGGTGTGCCTAACAAATAAAAAACGGCCGGGGGACCGCCTTCATAACTATATTCTTTAGTACATGTTGTAAGAACCAGTGTAAGCAATAATAAACCAATCAAACAAAAAATTACAATCAGTTTTTTCATGATAATTAGCCGTTACTTAAGTAACATATTTTTGCGGAATTTAGTATGAAATTTCCTATTATTGCAGGCCATACTTATCAACGAGATAAATTAATGCGGCCATGTTAACAGCACCCAATTTCATTTCACGTATATCAACATTTTCAAACACATCCGTTGCCGCATGATGAATATAAAAATAGCGCTGGTTATCGGGATTTAACCCTGCCTGCGGTGTATTTAAACCTTTTAAATAACCAACATCTGCACCAGCTTCGCCTCTTTCAAAACGCTCGCCATAATACGGTATGAACAAAGGCTTCCATGCATTTATTTTTTGCATAATTGTATCACTGCAATCAAAACTAAAACCCCTTGGTGTAAACCCGCCGGCATCGCTTTCCAAAGCAAAAATGTGTTGTTCATTATTTTTCTTTGCTTCTTCCGCATATTTTTTTGCACCACGTGTTCCATTCTCTTCGTTTGCAAACAATACAAATTGTATAGTATGTTTAGGCTGATAATTTAATGCTTTTAAAACACGCAGTACTTCAATTGTTTGCACAACGCCGGTACCGTCATCATTCGCTCCTTCTGCAGGATCCCAGCTATCCAAATGGCCACCGACTGTAATGATTTGTTCGGGATGCTCACTGCCTTTTAGTTCACCAATTATATTATGTGCAATTGTATCAGGCAGCATCATTCCATAAGTAAATAATGATGCTGTTACAGTAATATTATTATCAAACAATGAATCCAGTTTTTGCACATCGTATAAACCCATTGCTGCCGCAGGAATTTTGTTTATAGAATCAGTATAGTGCAAAGAACCTGTGTGTGGATAATTGCCCGGCGTATTCGTCATGCTTCGCATCATCATTGCAACAGCACCATATTTTGCAGCCCGGCTTGCACCGATGCCGCGATAAACAACATTCTTTTCATAAGCATTAAATGTATTGATCAATGTATCATCAAACGGAACATTATAAAAAATTATTTTACCTTTTAATTCATTTTTCTTTGCTTCCAGGTCATCAAAATTATTTACACGAATTAATGATGCCTGCACGCCATTTGCACCGCTGCCAATTGAATTGCCTAATGCAAGAATATTCAACCAGTATTTCTGTTGTTTTCCTTTTTCATCATTATACACAATAAAAGCTTTATCCTGCCCACCGCGTACCCAATGCGGTACCATGCATTGCTGCATTGTTACGTTATCAGCACCAGCTTCTTTCAAAGCATTTATTCCCCATTGTTCTGCTCTATACATCTGCGGCGAACCGGATAATCGTCCACCAATATTTTTTGTGAGGTAATGAAGATTGTTGTATGATGCATTGCTGCTTAAAATATCCGCAGCTATTTTGTGAATGAACAATGAATCGTCATTCATGTTTTGAGCAGAAATAATAACAGGAAATAATAGTGCAGCAAGAAAAAAATTTTTCATTATTGATGTTTGGAATTATACGTTTAGTACTTACGGTAAACTCTGTAATTTTCTGTGAAATTAACTCATGTAACTCTGTGTTAGTTAAAACTACGGAGATGCATAAAGCTGATTACAGGGTTTTGCAGCGTAAAATTATTCATGAATACTCATGATAGGAATATGACTGTGAAATGCAAGTGCTTTTGTATGGCTGCGTTTAAAAATACCTTCCAGGAAACCATGTTTTTTGGGAATAACAATAATGAGATCAGAGTTATTATCAACCACAAACTGGTTTATCGCATCAGTAAAATCCTTGCCTTGTATAAAATGATATTGGGGAGTGTAATTTCCCAAAAGTGAATCAATAATATTTTTTTCTGCATCAAGATTTAATTCATCGCTTTCATTGGCTTCTACATGCAGAATATCTAACTGCGCATGTGTAACATCAAGTAATTTTTTTATTTCAGCAACTGGTGTTGTTTCTGCAGATTTTTTAAAATCAACTGCGAGCAAAACTTTTTTTAAACCTGTATAATTTGCATTAACCGGAACAATAATTACCGGTATCTCGCTGTGCTTTGATACATCAACAGCACTGCTGCCGATTATCGCTTCTTCCAATTTACTTTCTGTATTGGTGATGCCCATTATTATAAGCTCAGCATTATACTTTTTACATACTTCTAAAATTCCTGAAGTAATAATATTATAATCACTTTCATATTCCAGTTGCATTGAAGATGGTACTTCGCTTTGCAATGCGTTTTGCATTTTTATCAACCCTTCTTCGCTTATTTGTTTAAACTCTTCCATATCTGTTTGCAATGGCAGGCCAAGCTCAGGGTCTTCTGAAACATAAGGCTGGTAAGCATTGTATAAAATTATTTTCGTTGCTTTCATATCTGCAGCCAGCGCAATTGCATAACGGGCAGCATTGTAAGCAGTAGGCGAAAAATCTGTTGGAACAAGAATAGATTGCATGATTGAGTTTTTATTGCACTAAAATACTTTTTTAACCTCGATTTTAAGCGATTTATCTGATTATACTATTAAAATAAACAGCGTTTGATGAATTGTCAAACGCTGTTTATTCTTAATAAAAAATCTGAAAAAAAATCCTATTAAAAATTGCTTACCAAACCTTTATTCTTTCACTTTCGGATTTGTACATTTTATCTCCGGGTTTTACGTCAAATGCTGCATACCACGCATCTACATTTGAAACAGGGCCATTGCAACGATACATGCCTGGCGAATGCGGATCGGTCATTATTAATTGCGAGGCAAAATCAGGAAGAATGTTACTTCTCCAAACCTGCGCCCAGCTTAAAAAGAAACGCTGATCCGGCGTAAATCCATCAATCTTTTTATCACTTTTTCCTTCATCTGTTTTTTTGAATGCTTCATAAGCAATATTTAAACCGCCAAGGTCTGCAAGATTTTCACCAAGAGTAAGATTACCGTTTACATGTATTGAATCATTCACAACAAAACCTGCATACTGCGCAACCACCTTATCTGAACGTTCTGTAAATTTCTTTGCATCATCAGCAGTCCACCAGTCTTTTAAATTTCCATCGGCTGCATATTGCCTTCCCTGGTCATCAAAGCCATGTGTAATTTCATGACCAATTACTGCGGCAATGCCACCATAATTTACTGCATCATCTGCATTAGCATCAAAGAATGGGAATTGTAAAATACCTGCAGGAAAAACGATCTCATTATTTGCAGGATTATAATAAGCATTGATAGTTGGTGGCGTCATTCCCCATTTGGTTTTATCAACAGGCTTGCCCATGCGATTCACCATATCATTATATGCCCATTCATTTGCACTTCTTAGGCTGCCGGTCAAATCATTTTTGTTTATGATGATACCGTCATACGTTTCCCATTTATCGGGAAAACCAATTTTGTTTACAATTGCATTAAGCTTTACCAGCGCCTGTTGTTTGGTGCTGTCACTCATCCAGTCCAAACGGTTTATTCTATCTGCAAAAGTTTGCTGCACATTTTTTACTAAAGCCAACATGCGTTGTTTTGCAGCATCGTTAAAATATTTTTCTACATACAACTGGCCAAGTAATTCTCCAAGATCATTATCAACCAAACTACTCATGCGCTGCCAGCGTGGCGTAATTTGTTTCTGGCCTGATAAAACCTGGCTGAACTGAAATTGCCTGTTTACAAAATCACTGCTTAAATAAGCTGCAGTATTTTTTATGATTGCCCATTGCAGGTACGCCTTCCAGACATCAAGAGGCACTGCGGTTAATAAAGAATTTGCTGTTTTAAAAAATGTTGGGTTGTTGCAAAGAATGCTGTCTGCTTTTGTAACTTTCATTTGAGCAAGCAAGCTGCTCCAGTCAAGTCCCGGAGTTGTTTTACTAAAATCAGCAACAGCAAATTTGTTGTATGTTTTGATGGGATCTCTTAACTCAACACGACTTATCTGTGCTTTGGCCAATGCTGTTTCAAGGCTTAAAATACTTTGGGCTTTGTGCTGCGCTGTTGCTTCATCATCACCTGTCATTTTAAACATATCAGTTACATACTTCACGTATTCAGCGCGTATGTTCTGGCTGCGTGCATCATTTTTTAAATAATAATCACGATCCGGTAAAGATGTTCCGCCCTGGAATACTTCAGGTATATATTGATTCACATTTCTATCATCCTGCCCAACTGCAAATCCAAATAAAACACCGCCAATACCATGTGTACGCAAAGTGACAACTTCATTTAAAACCTGTTCCTGCGTTGTTAAAGCATCCAACCTTTGCAGTTCAGGCTTAATAGGTGTGTATCCTAATTTTTCAATTGCATCGCTGTCCATTGCAGCAGCATATAAATCGCCAACACGCTGGTATAAAGAATTTTTAGAAGCATTTTTAGAAGCATCTTCTGTCAATAATTTCAGCCTGTCTAAACTTGTCTGGCGCAAGGCGTCAAAGCTGCCCCAACGTGTTTTGGAAGCTGGCACAGGATTATTTTTTAACCAGGTTCCATTTGCATAGAGATAAAAATTATCGCCGGGTTTTACAGTTTGATCCATATTAGCCGGGTCAATAAACTTAAAATTTTTACTGGTGGTTTGTGCAGAAACAAAAGTTGTTTTAAAAAGCAGAAAGGTTGAGAGTACAACTATTATCAATCGTTTCATAATAAAAAAAATTTTTGCGCAAAATAAGTGATTAAAAACATTTGCCTGATAAGAAGCTAAAAATTCTGATAAGCGGTTTATGGAGTATTTATATACGTCAGTTGCTCTTATTGTTTTTGCCAACCAGTGTTATAAGCAGGTTATTTCAGAGCGGTAAGAAAGGTAAGTTTATTGTATCTCCCATGCTAATGCACTGGCGCCAAGTATGGCAGCGTCAGATTCTTTTAAATGACTAACCAATATTTTTACTTTGTTTTCAAATATTTTGATAAGATTGGCTTCCATGCTTTCCCGCGTGGGTTTCAGAATTAATTCTCCTGCTTTGGTAAGTCCGCCAAATAATATAATTGCTTCAGGGCTGGAAAACATAACTGCATTGGCTAATGCGATGCCGAGTATATTGCCTGTAAATTCATATACTTTTTTTGCGAGGTCATCGCCTGCTATTGCGGCTTCGTATACCGTTTTTGAATCTATTTCATCAACAGGAAATTTTCTTAAAGCGCTTTGTGTAGTTGTATTCTTCAGCATTTCAAGCGTGGTTAACCGTACACCTGTTGCTGAAGCATAACTTTCAAGCGAACCCTTTTTGCCGGTGCCGTCATGCAGGCGGCCGCCAGGTATAACAATAGTGTGCCCAAGCTCACCTGCAAAACCATCATGCCCATAAATTAATTTGCCGTTTGCTACAATGCCGCTGCCAACTCCGGTACCCAGCGTTATCATAATAAAATCTTTCATTCCTTTTGCAGCGCCGTATATCATTTCACCTTCGGCAGCCGCATTAGCATCGTTGGTAAGAATAACAGGTAGTTTAAATTTATCCTGCATCATTTTAGCCAGCGGTATAATTCCTCTCCAGGGCAGGTTTGGTGCATACTCAACCGTGCCCGTATAAAAATTTCCATTGGGTGCACCAACACCAATTCCTTTCATGCGGCCAACACCACCCGCTTTGTCAATAAGCTCATTTACTCTTTTATATAATTCATCAATAAACGGTTCAACCTGCGCATGTTTTTTTGTTGACATTGAACCTGAAAACAAAACATTTCCTACACGGTCTACAATTCCAAACTTTGTTCCTGTACCGCCAATATCAATACCAATTGCCAAAGGTTCAAGCGCCGCTTTAGAAGAAGCCATAATGTGAATTATGAGTTATAGATTATGAGTTATACTGCAAACAAATTTTTGATAACGCAACTGCTTATTAATGGCCGCCCGCAACCTGAGCATCAAAATCAAGACCTTGTTTCTTTAATATGCCTCTTACTGCCCAAGCAAAGAAGGCAAGATATGCGAAACAAACAACCGCTACTATATATGATTGATGAATACCAATAACATCTGCAAGTTTGCCCTGAATAGGCGGAATGATTGAGCCGCCAAGTATCATCATTACTAAAAATGAAGAACCTTGTGTTGTATATTTTCCAAGGCCGGCTATTGATAATGCAAATACGCAGGGCCACATAATAGAACAAAACAAGCCCCCGCTTAAGAATGCATAGATAGACATCATTCCTACAGTTGATAATCCTATTATCATTGCTATAATTCCAAAAACAGCAAACAGCAATAACATTTTTGCAGGCTTTTCCTGAGAAATAAAGAAACCGGCAATTTGTACAAACACACATACGATATACCAATACAATTGCGACATATCATTCTTTGCAATTGCATTAACACCGAGTATTACGCCAAAGCCAATTAAAGGAACAATTACCAATAAAAAATTCTTCATTGATTTAGAAGGATTAAAAACCGGAATTGAGCCTGCCCATCTTCCGATCATTAAACTTCCCCAATACATTGAAATAAACGGAGCAATAGTAGCAGCAGGCATACTACCAAAGTTTGGTAGTGCTAATAATGTCCCCAAGTTGCTTGCAATGGTAACTTCAACACCCACATAAGTAAATATGCCGAGCATACCTAATACAAGCTGCGGATATTTCATAGCACCCCAGCCATCACTGTTCTTTTTAGCACGGGTGTTTGCATAGATAAGGCAGACAACGATTACAACCAATGAGCCCAATAACCATTTTAAACGATACATTTCCAATGCATGTTTTTCAATATCTGTGGCTGGAATAGTCTTGTAACTATAAAAAACCGGAATGAAAAATCCTATCAATAAAATTGTCATTACAACCAATACACGTGTTGCCTTATTAGATTTTTCTATAGATGCTTCTGATTTACCTGCCGGTAATTTTTTTGAAAAGATGAAAAGTAAAGCAGCAAGCAAAAACAATCCGCCAACACAACTGTATAGAATGGTGACCTTATCTAAATTTAAAGAAGCAATCTGCGCATCTGTAACTGTAGTTGAACCGAACAAAGCGATGGCAACTATAATAGGTCCAATAGTTGTACCGAATGAATTTACACCGCCACCAAGATTAACGCGGTGCGTACCTGTAGCAGGGTCGCCCAATTCAATAGCAAAAGGCTGAGCCGCAGTTTGCTGTAAAGAGAACCCCAATGCAACAACAAACAAAGCAGTAAGTATTGCTGCAAAGCCGCTGAAGTTTACCGCAAGTATCATAAGCACGGCACCAACAACAGATAACATTAGTCCATAGATAATTCCTTTTTTATAGCCCCATTGGCCCATAAGATCTCGGCCGCGGTTAACACCCACTATATATAAAATTAATGACCCTACATAATAGGCGAGGTAATAGGCAAAATCAATGAGCTGGCTTTGAAATTGGTCCAAACTGAAATAATGCTTGCAAAAAGGAATGAATATGCTGTTGCTCGCAGCAATAAATCCCCAAAAGAAAAATACAATTACCAGCGTTGATAGTGCGCCAGTGTTAGTTTTAATTGGCTGCGCAACCCGAAGGCTTGATTCAGCAGCGTCGTCTAATAAAATGTTGGTATCCATTTAATGGCTATCGTTATTTAATGAAGTAATATAATGAGCGTTTAAAAGTAAACAGATTTTATCTTTTCAAAAATTTTAAATAGTTTTTAAAAGCATGTTTACAAATATTGTTTGTTAAGCTGATATTGTTGTTAATTTGATAACTAAAGCGAAAATTTTAATTTAGAAACTTTGTTGCATGGAAATAATTCACCTGAGTTTTGAATGTTACCCGGTTGCCAAAGCCGGCGGGTTAGGTGATGTTGTTGGTGCGTTGCCAAAATATCAAACTAAAATGGGGCATTATGCAAAGGTGGTAATGCCTATGTTTCGTACAAAATTTTTATACCAGCATGAATGGGACGTAGATTTTAAAGGAAGCGCAAACCTGGCTGACTGGCGGTTTGATTTCACCGTTATAAAAGAGCGCCACAACACACTTGGCTTCGATCTTTTTTTAATTGATATAAACGGTTTGCTTGACCGCGAGAATATTTATGGCTACGCAGATGATACACAGCGGTATGTTGGTTTCCAGATAGCTTTTGTAGATTGGTTAAATCACTGGCAGCATAAACCTGATGTTGTGCACTGTCACGATTATCATGTTGGGCTTGTTCCATTCATGATGAAGTATTGTTATGAATACAACAGGCTTGGTGATATTCCAACGGTGCTTACCATTCACAATGCACAATACCAGGGCTGGATGGGTTGGGATCAAAGCAACCTTATTCCTGCATGGGATACATGGAAAAGTGGCTTGCTTGAATGGAAAGGAGATATAAATCCGCTTGCATCTGCTGTAAAAAATGCATGGAAAGTAACTACTGTAAGCTGGAGTTATATGGAAGAATTGCGCTATAATTCAAACGGATTAGAAGCTTTGTTTGAATATGAAAAAGGAAAATGTACGGGTATATTAAATGGTATTGATGCAGATGTCTGGAACCCGGCAACAGATAAGTTTATAGAATTGAATTATGATTCAGATAACGTTGAAGAAAATAAACAAACAAATAAAACAGTATTATGCAAAGAATTTAATCTTAACCCGCAAAAACCATTAATTATTTTTATAGGAAGACTTGTTGGTGAAAAGGCCGCAGATCTTTTGCCTGATGCAATTGTATCATCAATGTACAGCATGCAGGGGTATGTAAATTTTTTAGTACTTGGCAGCGGCGAGCTGCATGTAGAATGGCAGTTAAAACAACTGGCACAAAGTTTTCCCGCTAATTATAATGTAATGATCGGCTATAACGAAGCGCTTAGCCATCGCATGTATGCCGGTGCAGATTTTTTATTGATGCCAAGCCGTGTTGAACCCTGCGGTTTAAATCAAATGTATGCCATGCAATATGGCACAGTGCCTATGGTTAGAAGCACAGGTGGATTAAAAGATACTGTAACAGATATGGGCGACTGGCAGGGCTGGGGCATTCGATTTAATAATGCAAGCATTGGCGATATTGTGCATGCAGTAAGCCGTGCTGTTGGTTTATATTATGATGAACCTGATAACTTAAACCGCATGCGCAAACACATGATGGAGATAGATAACAGTTGGGAAAAATCAGTGCAGCAATATTTGAATATTTATAGCAGCCTTAAGTTTTAAATTGAACTTAACGCTTATTGAAAATACCTTTATACACAGAATAAAATAAATTATATGGCAGCATTATCACAATCAGTAATAGCAGTAATTCTCGGTGGCGGCGCAGGTACAAGATTATACCCGTTAACAGCGGCACGTTCAAAGCCGGCTGTACCCATTGCAGGTAAATACAGGCTTGTTGATATCCCCATCAGCAACTGCATTAATTCTGATATCAACCGCATATTTGTTTTAACACAGTTCAATTCAGCTTCTTTAAATAAACATATAAAGAACACGTATCTCTTCAGCAATTTCAGTTCAGGTTTTGTTGATATTCTTGCTGCAGAACAAACGCCGGATAATCCGGGATGGTTCCAGGGCACAGCAGATGCTGTTCGCCAGTCGCTAAGGCATATCCGCAATAATGATTTTGAATATATTCTTATACTAAGCGGAGACCAGTTATATCAAATGGATTTTTGTGAAATGCTCAACAGCCATATTAGTTCCGGCGCTGATCTCTCTATAGCAACTATTCCTGTGGTTGCAAAAGAAGCAACAGAATTTGGAATAATGAAAACTGATGATGAAAACCACATCACATCATTTATAGAAAAACCTAAAGCTGAAGTTTTGAATGAATGGGTGAGTGATACAGGCACCCAGATGCAGCAACAAGGCCGTGTTTATCTTGCCTCAATGGGTATTTATATTTTCAGCCGCAGCTTAATGAATGAATTGTTACTGAACAAACATCCGGACGCAAAAGATTTTGGTAAAGAAATTATACCGGCCTCTATTGCACAGCATACAGTTGTAAGTTATCAATATGAAGGGTACTGGACTGATATTGGAAATATCTATTCATTTTTTGAAGCGAATCTTGCTTTAACTTCTGATATACCTGTGTTTAATTTGTTTGATAGTGCAAAACCTATTTACACGCGTGCACGCATGTTGCCGCCGGCAAAAATCAGCGGCACAACACTGGAAAAAACAATGATCGCCGAAGGCTGTATTATTTTGGCCAGCCGCGTAGAAAATACACTGATGGGTATACGTTCAAGAGTTGGGCATGGCAGCACTATTGTAAACAGTTATTTAATGGGAAATGATTTTTATGAAACCATTGAACAAATGGACGAAAATAATAGATCTGGCACACCAAGAATTGGTATTGGCGACAGGTGCTATATAAAGAATGCCATTATTGATAAGAACTGCCGCATTGGTAATGATGTGCGTATTAATGGCGGTACGCATCTTGAAAATGTTGATCACACATTATATACCGTGAAAGAGGGAATTGTTGTTGTAAAAAAGAATGCAGTGCTGCCTGATGGGTTTGTGATATAAATTTTCAAAGTATTATATAAAAAGCTTCGCATTAATGCGAGGCTTTTTTGTTTCTTGCCGTGATCATGAATTTTCAGGATAAGATTTTCCCGCGGTAAAATGCAAAACCTTGTAATTATGAGATTCCCAATCAAGTTGGGAATGACGCGTAAGTTGTTGTGTTTGCGCTTGCCTCTAAAAAGATTTGACATTGTAAACCTGTAACACGTCATTCCCGCGAAGGCGGGAATCTCAACTGCGGCGATACAACTTACAACCGACGTATTTGCGTAATAGAGTTGCGTATATTTGAGAGTTGGCTACAATTGCAAATGAACCTTTAGCTAAATGAAAATTCTGACTTTAATATTGCTGTCTATTGTAACCGCTTTTTCAGTAAAATGTCAAGTGGGTGTAGGGAAGAATTATGACTGCGTACAAGTGGGCAATCAAACACCTAATCAAAGACTACTAAAGTATCCTTTCAATAAAGCTTATAAAATTCAAATCTTATCATTTTCTTCCGAGACGCTAAATCTTCCTCTTGTAAATGGTTCGTTAGACTGGAACAACGTGAAAGATTCCATTACACTTAGCCGCAATCAAATCGATTCATTAACTAATCTTTTTTTCAACTTTGGATGCACAGCCAATAAGATCGTTAAAAGCATCTCTGCGGCTGTGGCAGTAAATATTGCTATTGTATTTATTGGGGCTTCGAATGAGCTTATTGATTACATTGACATTTGTTTTGACTGTGGAGAAATTGACTTATTTCTGTCAAAAGGCAATAAAATAATCGGAGTGCCATGCAATCAAAGATTAGACAGGCTAAAACAATTTTCTCAAGCTTGGGGCCTTCAGTTGTAACTCCACAACCGACAATAAACCTGAGTCTTCTACTACTATTTCATTCCACCCATCTCTAAAATAATATTCCATTCTTCATCTGAAACAGGTTGTACAGATAATCTTCCAATTCTTACCAGTGCCATGTTTTGTAATTTTTTGTTGGCTTTTATATCGGCAAGTGTAACCGGTTTCTTTAAAGCTTTTACTGGCTTCAGCATAACAGAAACCCATCTGTCATCATCCGTTGTTGGATCCTGGTAAAACTCTTTCGAAACTTTTGCGATGCCGACAATATCAGTGCCTTCATTGCTGTGATAGTAAAAAACTTCATCCCCCTTTTTCATAGCTTTTAAATGTATACGTGCCGCAAAATTGCGTACGCCATCCCACGATGTTTCTTTGTCTTTTACCAACTGTTGCCAGCTATAAGCATCAGGTTCTGATTTTACAAGCCAGTAAGCCATAACAATCAATTAATAATTAAAAATAAGTCATCATTTTATAAAGCCTGTAAACATTCACTCAAACTTTTTCTCCAGCCTTTTATTTGTATGTTGAATGTATTTTCAATTTTTGTTTTATCTAAACCTGAATAAGCAGGCCGTTTTGCAGGTGTTGGATAAGATGTTGTTGGGATTGGGTTGATTACGCAATCAAGCTGCTTGATCTCTTTTATTGCAACAGCAAAATCATACCATGATATAATGCCGTCATTGCTGAAATGAAATATGTGAGAAGTGAGAGGTGATAGGTGAGAGGTATCCACGTTTTCGCTATTGACTATTTCCATAATCGCTTCCGCCAGATCTCTTGCATAGGTTGGCGAACCAACCTGGTCATTCACAACATTAATCTCTTTACGTTCTTTCATTAAACGCAACATCGTCTTCACAAAATTATTTCCATACTTACTATATACCCATGAAGTACGAATTACAATTGTACCAGGATTATTATTTAATGCAAGTTGTTCGCCCAGCCATTTTGTATGGCCATAATAATTTACAGGATTTGTTGCATCATCTTCTTTATAAGGTTGTGTGCCTTTGCCATCAAACACATAATCAGTAGAAATATGAATGAGTTTTGTGTGGAATTGATGACATTGCTTTGCAATATTGCCAACAGCTTCAGCATTTATTGCGTAAGCTTTTTCCTGTTCCGTTTCCGCCTTGTCAACTGCAGTATAAGCTGCACAGTTTATAAAAAATGCGGGGGTATATTTTTTAAAAATATTTGCCAGTGCATGTTCATCAGCAATGTTCAATTCGTCCTTATCAAAAAAAATAAATTGATAACTTGTATATAAAGAAGCAATATCCTGCAACTCTTTACCAAGCTGGCCATTCTTGCCTGAAACTAGGATTTTCATTTTTGTTTTGTAAATTCTTTTGGCAGTTTAAACCATTCCTCACTTGATAAGTTTTTAAAATATTCAAAGGTTCTTTTCAAACCTTCTGCTCTGCCAATTTTTGGTTCCCAGCCTAAAATATTTTTTGCTTTTGTTATATCGGGCTGGCGTTGTTTCGGATCATCAACAGGCAAAGGCTTATAAATAATTTTTACAGATGCGCCTGTTAATTTTAAAACTTCCTCAGCAAAATCTTTTAAAGAAATTTCATTTGGGTTTCCAATGTTTACAGGCATTGCATAATCACTCAGCAACAACCGGTAAATGCCTTCTACTAAGTCATCCACATAACAAAAAGAACGCGTTTGGCTGCCGTCTCCAAACACTGTAAGGTCTTCACCGCGCAAAGCCTGGCCAATAAATGCAGGCAAAGCACGCCCATCATTTAAACGCATTCTTGGCCCGTATGTATTAAAGATGCGAACGATCCTTGTTTCCACGCCGTGATAGGTATGATAAGCCATTGTCATGGCTTCCTGAAAACGCTTTGCTTCATCGTACACACCACGCGGGCCAACAGGATTTACATTGCCCCAATATTCTTCTGTTTGCGGATGCACCAGCGGATCGCCATATACTTCACTTGTTGATGCAACAAGAATTCTTGCCTTTTTTTCTTTTGCCAAACCCAAACAATTATGCGTACCGAGCGAACCAACCTTTAGTGTTTGAATAGGAATTTTCAAATAATCAATCGGGCTTGCCGGCGAAGCAAAATGTAAAATATAATCCAGGTTATTGGGAATATGTATAAACTTGGAAACGTCGTGATGATAATATTCAAACTGTGGCAAAGGGAAAAGATGTTCTATATTTTTTATATCGCCTGTTATCAGGTTATCCATTGCAATTACATGATAACCTTCTTTAATAAACCTGTCGCACAAATGCGAACCTAAGAATCCCGCAGCGCCTGTAATTAAAATTTTTTTTGTAGCCATAAGTTGTAGCAATTAAGTTGTTTGGTTGATTTTATTAATTATTGTAAGAATTCAAGTATTGAAGTTGTTATATAATTCAACTGCTCTTCATCAAGCTCAGGATGTATGGGCAAAGAAATTACTCTTTCTGTTAACCAGTCTGTAACCGGAAGATCATATTGCAATCCACCAAAGGATTCAAACATTTTTTGCCTGTGCCCGGGCACAGGATAATAGATCATGTTTGGAATTTTTTTGCCGGAAAGATGCGTGCTTAATTCTTCACGCAGACCTGCTTTATCAGAATCTAAGATCAAAGTGTATTGATGAAATACATGTTTATTATTCTTTGCTCTGAATGGCGATTTTATTATAGCATGATCATTAAATGCAGCGTCATAATTATCTGCTGCTTTTGTACGTGCATTAATGTTTGCATCAAGATATTTCAGGCGTATATTTAAAATAGCTGCTTGTATGGTATCTAATCGTGAGTTACATCCAACCACCTCATGATAATATCTTTTGCTTTGCCCGTGATTGGCTATCATAGTAAGTTGTTGGGCAAGTGCATCATCATTTGTAAATATTGCACCACCATCGCCGTAAGCACCTAAATTTTTTGCAGGATAAAAGGATGTTGTTCCAATAGTGCCAATGGCTCCTGTTTTCTTCACTGCCCCATCTTTAAAATAAAAATCTCCGCCGATTGATTGTGCATTATCTTCTATCACAAATAAATTATGCTCATTAGCAATTTGCATTATCGCTTCCATATCGCAACTCTGTCCATATAAATGCACAGGCACAATAGCTTTTGTTTTAGGCGTGATGGCTTTACGCAAACTGTCAATATCAATATTAAAATTGCGTTTATCTACTTCAACAAAAACGGGTTTTAAACGAAGCAAAGCCACAACTTCTGTTGTTGCTATATAAGTAAAGGACGGTGTGATAACTTCATCACCAGGCTGCAGATTCAAAGCCATCATTGCAATTTGCAAAGCATCAGTTCCGTTGGCGCAGGGAATAACATGTTTTACATTAAGATAAGCAGCGAGTGCATTGCTGAATTCCTGAACGGGTTTACCATTTATAAATGCAGCGCTTTCAATCACATCAATAACCGCCGTATCTATTTCGGTTTTCAGCCTTTGATATTCGGATTTTAAATCTACCATTTGTATGGCACGCATGAACACATTTTGAGTGCAAAACTATATAAAAAAACCTGCTCAATTTAAAACAGGTTTTTTATTATCATCTTATATTTTCCTATCTATTGTGTATCTCCTAAGCTATATTCATTGTTCTCTTCATCTTCTTCGCCTATTTCTTCATTCGCATCGTCATCCTCCTCACCAGGTACATCTAAATCTTTCCCTGAAACGGTAACATCTTCATTCAGTTTTTCACCATCAAAATCTGTATTATCCAATTCAGAGCGGTATAAATTTTCATTATCCTGCGTATTCATATTCTCTGTTCTTTCCAAAGCTTCAATTTCATCAGGCTTCACATCTGAATCTTCACTTACAGAATCATCTGTAATAGTAACACCATCTGCATCGGCAGTAAGCTTAATGTCTTCTTCATCCAGCTTTGCTTCCAGTTTATCATTATCTGAATCAAGATCATCTTCACCCAATTCTGTAGCTGCACCTAATCTTTCGCCGGATAAATCATTGGCCATCTCATCATTGTCCCAAATGCCAATACCTTCCTCATCATCAGAAGAAATAGTGGTATCTGCCATTTCACGTAAATCAGGAACATGAATATTTTCCTGCCCGGGAATATCTTTTACATCGGGCAAATCAAGTGTGGCCTTATCCTGACGTAATTTTTTTTTATCTTTTTCTGAATCAGGCAAATCTGTGTTAAATATTTTATCAGCCATAAAATTTTCTTTACATGTTACTAAAACAGTGCCACCGCCTTTACAGTTAATCTTTAATAATAAAAAAAAGAATGAGAGTAAAATTGTCTACATAGTTAATAATATTACTTTTTGCTATAAATAGAATCAGCACTTTATTGAGAATGGCTTGGGGTTTGCATTGAATCTGATGTTTAAAACAATTTATCCCTAATAAAAAATATAAATTATGAAAAAGTTATTGAGCATTTTTTTTATCGGTTGTATTTGCGCGTTTGTTGCCTGTAACAGCAGTTCTTCAAGCGAAAACAGCACTGACAGTGCAAAAAATATTAATGACAGTATGATGTCTGACAGTAATTCAATGATGAATAATGATACTTCAAGCACTACTGCCATGTCATCTGCACCTGTTTCGCAGGAAGATGCAGATTGGGCTGTTGATGTAGCAAATGCTGGTATGACTGAGGTAGAATTGAGTAAGGTTGCCCAAACTAAAGCAACAAACCCCCGCCTGAAGAATTTTGCAGATATGATGGTAACAGACCATAGCAAAGCAAACGATCAGTTAAAACAACTTGCAGCCACTAAAAATATAACACTGCCTGCAAACCTTAGCGATGCATCACAAAAGAAATTAGATAACTTAAATAAAAAGACTGCCGGAAAAGATTTTGATAAAGCTTATATAGATGATATGCTGGATGGCCATAAAAAGGCAGTTGATAAACTTCAGAAAGGAAGCACTGATTTGAAAGATGCAGATTTGAAAAATTTTGCAACACAAACACTTTCAGTTGTTCAAATGCACCAGGATTCCATAAAGGCAATTGCCGGGAAAAAATAGTTTCAATCTATCCTGTTTTATAGCAAGGGGGTGCATATATGCATCCCCTTTTGTTGTTTCTTTGTACCCGTTTTAATGGATAAGTTTTTTTATATAATTTTTATAAAAGCATACCCGGTTGCTGCTGCATTACTATCGCTTTTTAATAATAAGGCAAAGCTCTGGCTTAAAGGCAGAAAAAATATTTTTAATAAAATTACCGCTGCAGTTTCCAATGATAATTCCAAAAAAATCTGGATGCATTGCGCCTCACTTGGCGAATTTGAACAAGGCAGGCCTTTGCTGGAAAAGTTTAAAGAATTATATAACGGGTATACATTAGTACTTACTTTTTTTTCGCCTTCCGGGTATGAAATACAAAAAAATAATAGGCTTGCGGATTATACATTTTACCTGCCAATTGATTCAAAAAAAAATGCAAAAGCATTTCTTGATGTTATTCAACCTTCATTAATAGTGTTTGTAAAATATGAATACTGGTATTATTATTTAAAAGAAGCGCATAACAGGAAAATTCCATTACTGCTCGCCTCCGGAATTTTTTTTCCAACATTTTCTTTTTTTAAATGGTATGCAACCATGCGCAGGGAAATGCTGCATTTCTTTACGCATTTTTTTGTACAAACAGAAAATTCAAAACAACTTTTGCAGTCAATCAACATTACAAACGTAAGTGTGTCTGGCGATACAAGGTTTGACCGTGTATTGCAGGTTGCATCTGACTTAAAAACTTTTCCTGAAATTGAGCGTTTCATCAACCACACAACAACTATTATTGCTGGCAGTACATGGACTGATGATGATGAAGTGCTCGATCATTTTGCAAACACACATCCTGAATTAAAATTTATTATTGCGCCACATGACATTAGCAAGGAAAGATTAAAGGAATGCTGTAAACTGTATAAAAACTCTATTCTTTATTCTAACTACATCACTGCAGTAAATAAAAATGAGTTGGCAGATGAAAAAATTAATACCCTTATAATTGATAACATCGGAATGCTTAAATTTTTGTATCGCTATGCAGCTATATGTTATGTTGGCGGAGGTTTTGGAAATGATGGCATTCATAATATTCTTGAAGCAGCAGTATATTATAAACCTGTTTTGTTTGGTCCTGCCTATGAAAAATTTTCAGAAGCCATTGAGCTGATTGATAAAAATGCGGCCTTTGATGTTGAAGATGCCATTGAGCTGGAAAGCCAGTTGCAGGAATTGTTATCAGACAAAAATTTGTGCAGCGAAGCAGGTAAAACAGCAGGTGATTATGTGCAGCATAAAGCAGGAGCTACCAAAGCTATAATGCAGTATATTCAGGAAAATCTTCTTCTTACTAACTGATCGAATAATGCAACGGTCTCACTGTTATCATTCCAGGCTAATTTCAATTTCAGTTCCCGTTTTATCCAAAGCTCTGCTTCTCCAAATATATTAAAGCTGTTGATGGTTTTAATACTGCGTTCATACATGGTTTGATCACCGCGGAAAAGTTCATTTATAAACAGGTATTGATCGTTTATACCAATGGCTTTCCGCAGATCTTTGATCGGCCCTTCTGTAACACTGCTGCGTATTTCTTTATAAGAAGATGAAGATTTTAATTTATCATTAAGGCTTTCGTGTTGCCCTGCAACCGTTTCGTTTACTTCCTGTTGTTTTAAAGCCAACGTAGGAATGTCTATCATGGGGTCAAAAAAATGATAGTTCTCTGTTTCCGTATTTACTATTGGCTCTGTTTTAATTGCGGGCGCCGCAACCTCCTCTGTTATAGTATAATGAGAAGACGCTGGGAAAAATACTGAAACAACATCATGCAAATGCTGATCTGCTTCCACTTCATCTTCCAGTTCTGAAAGCAACAATTGTGTAGTTATACGCAATTGTTCTTTATTTGCTTTCTTGCGGTATTGGTCAAGTAATCGTTCTATTAAGAGGCCTACTTTTTCCATAAGATATTTAAATTTGGCACGATGTGGAAAAGTAATAACGCTGCTAAGGTAATTTTATTTTATCATGTTTATTGAACCTCATATTACAGGCGGAAAACGCGGTTGGATTGAAGTGATCTGCGGCTCTATGTTCAGCGGCAAAACAGAAGAGTTAATAAGAAGAATGAAACGGGCGCAAATAGCCAATCTTAAAACAGCAATATTTAAACCTGCAATTGATAACCGCTATGATGAAATAAATGTTGTAAGCCATGATGAGAATGCAATTTTATCGCAGCCGGTTAATCATTCGCAAAACATTTTTTTGCTTGCTGAAAATATGGATGTGATTGGCATTGACGAAGCCCAGTTTTTTGATAACGGAATTGTTAATGTTTGCGAAAAGCTTGCGCTTGGCGGAACGCGTGTTATTATTGCCGGGCTTGATATGGATTATCTCGCTCAGCCATTTGGACCAGTGCCACAATTACTTGCGGTTGCAGATTATATTACCAAGCTGCATGCAATATGTGTGCATTGCGGAAATATTGCGAGTGTGTCTTATCGTAAAACAACACAAAGTGCGCAGATTGTAATTGGTGAACTGGATATTTATGAACCGAGATGCAGGGTTTGTTATGAGAAGGGAGATTTGATTTAATTAAAACCAATGAGAAAGCCCTCTTTTGCAAATTTGTTTTATTTCTTCTTTATAAAATATCTGCTGTTTTATATTCTGATGATGTTTAAAAACAAAGATTTTACTTTAATTCAACTAAACCAATTAAGAAATTTAAGTGATATCTTTTTTTACTTATGGATATTTTTATTTCTTCCAGTCGTTTGCTTTATTATTTTCTCATTACCAATATATTTTATTTTTAAATTAAAAAATGCTGTTGTTTTTATCATATTTCTGATTTTAGTTTTAGCTGCGGAATATGTTTCTTATACATACTCCGCATCTCAGATAGATTTATTCAATGGAGTTTATAATGAACTTTTAAGTATTGTTTTATTAATTGCATTTTATTTCAAAGTGATAAAATTAAAATTTAAAAAAGATTAAACTTATTAATGAAAATTTTCTTCTTCATATTGCTTTCAACAATTATTTCTTCATCTTATGCTCAATCCATTACTTCTTTCAACAACAATTTACAGCACAACAATCAGGTTGTATTTGTAAAAACATCCTCCCAAAATTCTATAAAAGGAACTATGTTTTTATATGAAAGAAGAAACACTCGTAAAAGATTGAAGTTTGTTGATTCATTCGCAGTTGTTGTTGGCAAAAACGGTTTGGCAAAAGATGCAACATCAAAAATTATTTTTAATGATTCAATGCCTGTAAAACATGAAGGCGATGGCAAATCTCCCGCAGGAATTTTTAAACTCGGTTCTGTTTTCAGTTATCATAATTTAAAGAAACTGCACATGCCTTTTGTACAGGTGGATACTAATTTCTATTGTGTTGATGATGCAGCTTCAACTTATTACAATACATTGATAGTTGCTGATACAGCAAAATATAATTACAACAGTTTTGAATACATGAAACGCAATGACAGTTTATATGAATATGGTGTTTGGGTTTTATATAACAGCGATCCTGTTATTGCAGGTAATGGCTCCTGTATTTTTTTGCATGTATGGCGTAATGAAAATTCAGGTACAGCTGGCTGTACTGCTATGTCAAAAGAAAATATTTTAAAGCTGATCTATTGGCTGAATAAAAAGAAGAACCCCGTTTTATTACAAACAGTTGAAAATTAAAACCTGACAGGTTTATGGTTGTGTAATTGTAAATCTAAAAAGCAACCCTGTCAGGTTTAATAAAAACAAAACAAGTTTTCTACGCCACTTTTTGATATTGTATAATTTCTTTTTGCTTAAGCAGGTTTTTAATAAACTCCACTTCGTCTTTATCAAACGGCTCACCTGTAGAACGGAAAATATCATGAAACCATATTTCAGGCTCTCTTTCATAATTGGTATTCCAGGAATCCCATGGACAATGCGTTTGTGTTTTACCTGCCACCAATCCCCAGTTTAAAGCGCCTACATTATATCTTTTCATCAAAGGCAATATTTCCTGGAAAGTGCTTCCTAAATGCCGCGCCATATATTCTGTACACAATAGCGGGCGGTTGTACCGTTGTAAGCATTGAATTCTTTTTTCAAGGTCATATTTATTTTCATAGCTGTGAAAACTTATTACATCAGAATTAGCAAACATATAATTATCAATCGCAGAGATCGTGGAAGCATCAGTCCAGTCATCTTTCCACGGCGCAGCAGTTAAAGGCTGTTGAGGATTCAGCGCTCTAACCCAGTTAAAAGTTTTTTCTAACAGTAACATAGCAAGCTCTGCTTTTTGCATACCATAACTATCATCTTTGTAACTGCCACTGTTTGTATTATCCGGCTCATTAAATAAGTCCCATAAAAGTATCCTGTCATCATTTTTAAAATTCCCAACCACGCCTTCAACATAACTGCGCAAAGCATCATATCCATTTGTGTTTTTTAAAACATCAGCACCAGGGCATTGCACCCATCCTGAATTATGCACGTTCGTTTTTGGTTCAGGTTGTTTGCCTGGCTTAGGATAAGGATTCCATACAGCATCAAATAAAACGAACATCGTTTTAATATTGTATTTATTTGCCACTGCAAGAAATTGGTCTATGCGGTTAATAAAACCAACATTATCTTCTTCCCATAATAAATGATGCAGAAAAACACGAATGGTATTAAAGCCGAGGTCTTGAGCCCAGCTTAACTCTTTATCAATACATTCAATGTCAAAAGTTTCAGGTTGCCACATTTCCAGTTGATTAATAGCAGTTGCCGGTATGTAGTTGCAGCCTGTGATCCAGCCATTATTTTCATACCATTCATAAGCTTTATGACTGCACCAGCGATGCCCTTTACCTGAGCAAATCTTCTGGTTTAACGTAAAATTTGAAAGACATTTCATATAGCATATATTAATGAAGAAAGTTTTTACATCATAACTTTAAGAAAGAAAAATTCGGCTTCGGTTATAACAGCGGTGTTAAAAAGATCAATTGCGCAGAAAATTTTTTTATCAACGATTGATTAATAACACGGTTAATTTTATTTGAGTTATGAAATGATTTTAAGCAGTTAGTTTTAGCACGTTTAATATTTACAATAACATATTAGTTGGTTATATTGTTAGTGATAATAAAATTACGCTGATGATTACTTATTTAAATCCGGGAATTGGTGAACAGATTAATTTTATTCGTGAATGTGTTTAAACGTTCGCTGATGTTATTTCTTCAATATTGCTTTGCATTTATCCCCAATTGATTCCTTCATTAAAGAAACATTCATTCGTAAAACTATATTTGCTTTAATGGCGAAAGCATCTGACGATACTCCTTTAATGCAACAGCATAAGGCTATCAAGCAAAAATATCCTGATGCCATTTTGCTATTCCGCGTGGGCGATTTTTATGAAACTTTCGGCAGCGATGCTATAACTACTTCGCAGGTTTTGGGCATTACATTAACCAAAAGAAACAATGGCTCGGCAACTGCGAGTGAACTTGCCGGTTTTCCGCATCATGCATTAGATACTTATTTACACAAGCTGGTGAAAGCAGGTTACCGCGTTGCAATTTGCGATCAGTTGGAAGACCCTAAGCTTGCAAAAGGAATTGTTAAGCGTGGCGTAACAGAACTGGTAACACCGGGTATTGCTACCAATGATAAGCTGCTTGAATTAAACAGCAATAATTTTTTAGCAGGCATTCATTTTACAAATGCTGATGTTTTTGGTTTGGCTTTTCTTGACATATCAACAGGTGAATTTTTTGTGGCTGAAGGCAACCAGGAATATGCTGATAAATTATTACAAACGCTAAAACCAGCTGAGGTAATTTATCAGCGCAGCAATCAAAAAATATTTAAAGAGAAATTCGGAACCAAATTTTATACCTACACGCTTGATGCATGGATCTTTGATGAGGCCTTCGCCACAGAAAATCTGCTGAAGCATTTTCAAACGCATTCATTAAAAGGTTTTGGAATTGAAAACCTGCATTGCGGAATAATTGCAGCAGGTTCTGTTCTTCATTATTTAAAAGAAACCGAGCATCCCAATCTTCAGCATATCACAAATATTCAGCGCTTAGAGAAAGAAGATTATTTATGGATGGATCGCTTCACTATCCGCAATCTAGAATTATTAAACTCAGGCGAACAGCAAAACAGTTTATTAAAAGTTTTGGATAACACGTTAAGCCCGATGGGTGCACGTTTATTAAAACGTTGGTTGTTATTGCCATTAAAAGATTTAAATAAGATCAATGAAAGATTGAATGCTGTTGAATATTTAATTCTGCAAACAGACCTGCGCAAACAATTGCATCAACTAATAAAACAATGCGGCGATGTTGAAAGATTAGTGAGTAAAATTCCTTCAAAAAAAATTAACCCGAGAGATGTAGTGCATCTTGCGAAAGGTTTGCAATATACAGTGCAAATAAAAAAATCCTGCGCATCATCAACCAATGAATATTTAAAGAGATTAGCAGCCACGCTCAACCCATGCAATTATATTTCAGAAAAAATTTTTAATGAAATAACAGACGCGCCACCTGTTGCCATAAATAAAGGCGGCGTTATAAAAAAAGGTGTCAACAAAGATTTGGATGAGTTGCGGGAGATTGCAAGCGGCGGCAAACAATTCCTTATAAATATTCAGCAAAGAGAAGCTGAACAAACCGGCATTACTACTTTAAAAATTGGTTTTAATAATGTGTTTGGTTATTATTTAGAAGTAACCAATTCACACAAAGCAAAAGTGCCTGCTGCATGGATGCGAAAGCAAACGCTTGCCAATGCGGAACGTTATATAACGGCTGAATTAAAAGAATACGAAGAAAAAATTACAGGTGCAGAAGATAAAATTTTACAGCTTGAAGCGGAGTTGTATGATAAGCTTTTAACCGAATTGCAGGATTTTATTGCGCCCATTCAAAATAACGGAAGTGTGCTTGCTATACTTGATTGCTTATGTTGCTTTGCACAAAATGCTATTCAGTATAATTATAAAAAACCACAATTGCATGAAGGTTGTGAGTTAGAATTAAAAGCAAGCCGTCATCCGGTTATTGAACGCAATCTACCTGCGGGTGAACAATATATATCCAATGATATTTTGCTTGACCCTTCTTCTCAACAAATCATCATTCTTACCGGCCCTAACATGAGCGGTAAAAGCGCATTGCTCCGTCAAACTGCATTGATCACTTTGCTTGCACATATGGGTAGTTTTGTTCCGGCTGATGAAGCACGTATTCCTTTAACAGATAAAATATTTACACGTGTTGGTGCGAGTGATAATTTAAGCGGCGGAGAAAGCACGTTTATGGTGGAGATGAATGAAACAGCAAGCATCATCAATAATATTTCACAGCGCAGTTTGATTTTGCTGGATGAAATTGGTCGCGGCACTTCTACTTATGATGGTATTTCAATTGCATGGAGTATTGCCGAGTTTTTACATAATTCCTCATGCACTCCGAAAACTTTATTTGCCACGCATTACCATGAATTAAACGAACTTGAAAACAAATTTCAGCGTATAAAAAATTTTCATGTAACCAATAAAGAAGTGGGTAATAAGATTATTTTTTTACGCAAGCTTGCGCCTGGTGGAAGCATACATAGTTTTGGCATTCATGTAGCAAAGATGGCTGGTATGCCACCTCAATTAATTGATCGTGCCAATGATGTTTTGAAACAACTTGAAGCAAAACAAGATGGCAGTCATCAAGCCAACATACAAAAAATTGCAGCGCCGCAATTGCAGCTTTCTATTTTTGATGAACACTCTGCAACATTTTCATCGATAAGAGAATTGCTTTCAACTATTGATATCAATCGTTTAACTCCTGTTGAAGCATTGATGAGATTGAATGAAATAAAAAACCTGCTGAAGTGATTTTACAATGAAAAGAAGTAATAACGGGTTAATGTTTCAGCGAATCTTTAAATTCAATTACCAATGTGCTATCATTATTTCTTGCTAATACAAATGCCTGCGTATTGTTAGCCAGTTTTATCGGTCTTATTGAACGCACCTGCCCTTTTATAGTTAAACCATTTAAAGTTGTCGCAACAAAATTATCATTGCCTTTATTCAATAAGATGGTTCCGTAATCAGCATCATATCTTCCCATTTGTATGTTGTTATCATAAAAATTTCCATCTAATAATATATCAGGGAGATTATCGTTATTGGCATCAACAACTGTTGCAGTTTTATATGGCGAAAGCTGCGCCTGCATAGGCATTGGAACTGCCTTGAAATTCATTTTTCCATCATTTATAAAAATGGTATTATAAAACCAGTTGGCAGTTAATGTGGTTGACGATTTCAATTTTCCCTCAGTAAAAATATCCGTTAAAGAAGCTTTCGCAAAGTCACCTGCATACAAGTATTTCTTTTTTAGTGATGGCATTTGCTTTTGCAACTCATCCTTATTTGCAAAGGGAATTTCTTTGCCATTGAGATAATAAGTAAGTATTTGTTCTTTGTTACCGTTATCATCAAAATCGTTGATGTACAAACGCACAGGTTGCGTATCGCTTGCTTTTAAACGGCTGTTCAATCCTAAATTTCCTGCAATTAAATCTATATCACCATCGTTATCTATATCATAAGGCATTACAAAATTCCACCAGCCTTTTTTATCAGTTAAATATTTTTTTGTGAAATGCCCGTGATCATTTATGAAGGCAATAATACCATCCCATTCAAGTGATATAATCAAATCTTTATCACCATCTTTATCTATATCATACCAAACTGCATTGGTAACCATCCCAACATTCGATAAGTCTTTTGCATATTGATTGGCTACATCTTTAAACTTACCTGTTCCATCATTCATTAATAAATAAGATTGCGGAATATCACCATAATGAAAAGGAACAACCCGGCTGCCAATAAATAAATCAATATGACCATCACCATTAAAATCATAAGGAACAACACATGACTGCGTTGAATAAATATTGGAGAAAGCATCATATTTACGCACAAAATTTCCTTTGCCATCATTTAAATAAACACGCGGCAATAAATTAGAATCAGTGCCGTAATATTCATTGCCGCCGCTTGCAATAATTAAGTCAGGATTATTGTCCTTGTTTACATCGGCCCAACAGGCATCCACATCTTCATACATGCTGTCTTTATCTAAAGAAGGCACATTGATCTTTACAAATTTTCCTGATAATGTTTGATTGAATACCGCAGGTTTTCCAAGCTTGGATGCACCGATAAAAACATCTTCCAACCCATCATGATTTATATCTGCAATGGCAAGTGCCGGACCTTCAGTTGAATTCATGTGCGGAATTAATGGCTCACGGTCAAACTCAGGAAACTCATTTTCATTATGCATATAATTAAGACCAACCTGCTTTGTTATATCTTCAACAGGCCTTGAAGGATTGGTGTTATACTGTTTTAACTCATCATAATTAAATTTGGGAAGACCAGTGGTATAATTTACGGTAACAATTTTTCCTGTGTCGTTCTCCCAGTTTATTTTTTGATAAGCATTATCAGGCCAGATCAATATTATTGAATCAACATTCGCACTTTTTAAGCCAATATGCAATGGAACTTCTGCACTTGATAAAAAACCATGCAGAGGAAATTTTTCGTACGTTCTTATATTATTTTTTGTGAACACAATTAGTTTTGAACCGATAGCATTTACGTTATAAGGCGCTCCCTTTAACTTAAACTCAATAAAGTCTTTTTGCTTATTATCATTCGATTTATTTTCATAGATCATTGCTTCATCATCAATATTATTCACAACAATATCCAAATCGCCATCACCATCAAAATCGGCTGCAACAGCGCCATTAGAAAAAGTTGATTGATCATTTTTTACAGATGATGCAATATCAGTAAATGAAAGCGAGCCATCATTCTTATAAAACTTATTTGGGATTTTTATCTCCGGAAATTTATCAATCAATGACATATCTTTTGATTCAAGATTATTCAGCCGTATGTCCATTTGCACCTGGTCGTTTGAAACGTAATTAACGTAATCAATATCATTCAGGCGCTTTGGAATTCCGTTTGAAATAAATAAATCCTTCAAACCATCATTGTCAAAATCTATCCATAATGGAGACCAGCTCCAATCTGTTGCTGCAATTCCCGAATACAATCCAACTTCGCTAAATGCGCCATTGCCACGATTGTATTGAAGATTGTTTCGCGTATATTGATAACTGTACCCGTATTTAATCTTCTGTTTAAAAAGATCATTTTCATCTTCACCCAATGACCGCTTTAAAATATAGGGGTCTGAAGGCAACATATCCATACTTATAATTTCAGGTAATGCATCATTATTAATATCTGCCACATCAACACCCATTGTGTATTGGCTGGTGTGCATAAAGCAGGATGAATCCTCTTCTTTAAAAGTGCCATCATGATTGTTGATGTACAAATAATCTTTCTCATGAAAATCATTGCCAACATACACATCAGGCCAGCCATCCATGTTGATGTCTGCAACAGAAAGCCCAAGCCCGTAACCAAGAATAGAACTGTTGATGCCAGCCTGTTTTGTAACATCAGTAAAATGCCCGTTATCATTTCTGAAAAAATGATCTCCTGAAACATCACTCGGTGTATTGATCAATATATTCCTTGGGCCAAATGTTCCGTTCTGATGAATTGAATGATTCAACAAATACATATCCAAATCACCATCACCATCATAATCAAAAAATGCAGCTTGCGTGCTGAAGCCGGAAAAATCAATGCCTAATTGTTTTGCTTCATCTTCATATTGAGGTACACCATTTTTATCAATGCCTTTGCAGATTAAAAATTCGTTGTGACTATTTAAAACTTCATACTTACCAACACGACAAACATACAGATCAAGCAAGCCGTCATTATTTATATCAACAACAGAAACACCTGTGCTCCATCCGCCATCATTTGGAATATGTGCTTCGGCAGTTGCATCTTTAAAATGCATATTGCCTGTATTGAGATATAATTTATTCTGCCCCTGGTTGGATGCGAAGAATAAATCAATCAATCCATCATTATTAAAATCACCAGCTGCAACACCCGCACCATTGTAGAAATACATGTAGTGAAAAACATTGAAATCATTTGTAGGTGTAAGCTTATTAATAAAATTTAAGCCTGTTTGTTTTGCATTGAGTACTTCAAATGCAGGAGGTGTTTTTTGTGACGAACATGCAGCACATAATACAAAGCTCAATAAAATATAAAGCTCATATTTTTTATACTTCATCATAAATTCAAACATGCTGCTATAAGCCTGTCTTAATTTTTAATTATTATGAATTGAATATAAAACAGGGAAATCATTATTACGAAGAAATAATAAATACCGTTTTTTATCAGCATTAATTTCTTTAATATCTTTTATTTCACCACGAACAGCAAGTCCTGATTTTGTACAATCCATGCATGTGAAATTTCCTTTTCCATCATTCATTAAAACGCTTCCAAAGCTTGCATCTAATCTTCCAAACTGCGGAAAGAAATTATCTTCATTGCCACCAATTACCAGATCAATTTTACCATCATTATTTATATCAGTACAATTAATTGCATTAATGGATGATACCTGCGCAAACACAGGCAATTTGTCAACCGTAAAATTCCCATTACCATTATTAATCGCCACACATGAACTTGGATAATTAAATTGTTTTATCAGGCTTTTACTTAAAAGATCAGGAGAAAACAAATCCTGTATAGTTTTTTTTTGCGTAGTCTGCATGTTGCAGGTTTTGTTTTTTTATTGACGGCACTTCATCCTGCATATCATGTTTTAGAAAAACAGGAACATCTTTTCCATCAACTGTGCGTGTAAGAATTTTATCTGTGTTTCCGTTTTGATTGAAATCATTCACCCAAAGTTTTACAGGGTTCTGTTTGTTTGGATTCAGATAAAAATTTTCACCAATATTTCCTAATATCAAATCCTGCTTACCGTCACCATTTACATCTGCAACATTTATACTTCGCCACCATCCAAACATATCAGAAAGATTCGTTTTTACTTCTTTGAATTGATTGCTGCTATATTGAAAAATTCTGGGTGTCATCCATTCGCCGCAAATAATTAATTCTTTATCGCTGTTGGCTGTAACATCTGCCCATACAGCACCGGTAATCATTCCGATGTTTTCAATTTCAGGCGCTACCGTTTTTGTAACATCCGTGAAATGGCCTTTACCATCATTCTGAAAAATATAGCTGCGCGGATTAACACCATAATTACGCGGTTCATTTCTTCCGCCAACAAACAAGTCAAGATCACCATCATGATCAAAATCGTATGCAGTGGCAACAGCTAAATCAACTCCGTTATTTGGAAAAGCAGATGCATCCAAAGTAAAATTTCCTTTACCATCATTCTTAAAAAATCTTAT